>CAXTUQ010000036.1:0-19525 GCA_964247405.1 uncultured Acetobacteraceae bacterium | reverse complement strand
CGCCTAGCCCGCCCCCCGCTTTATGACCCGGCGGAAATCGGCGGCATCATCGAGGCCGATCCGAAAACCCCCTACGCCGTGCGCGAGGTGCTGGCGCGGCTGGTCGATGGCAGCGAGTTCGCGGAGTTCAAGCCGGACTGGGGCAGCTCGCTCGTGTGCGGGACGGCGCACCTGCACGGCTACCCCGTCGGCATCCTGGCCAACAACGGCCCGCTGTTCTCCGAAAGCGCGCTGAAGGGCGCGCATGTCATCGAGCTGTGCGACCAGCGCCACATCCCGCTGCTGTTTTTGCAGAACATCACCGGCTTCATGGTCGGCACGGAGGCCGAGCGCGGCGGCATCGCCAAGCACAGCGCCAAGCTGGTCTATGCCGTGAGCTGCGCCCGGGTGCCGCGCTTCACCGTGATCGTCGGCGGCAGCTACGGCGCCGGCAACTACGGGATGTGCGGGCGCGGCTTCGGCCCGCGCTTCCTGTTCGCCTGGCCGAACGCGCGCATCGCCACCATGAGTCCCGACGTGGCCAGCAACGTCCTGCTGGAACTGCGCCGCAGCAGCCTGAAGCGCGGCGAAGCGGACGCCGCCGAGATGGCAGCGCTGGAACGCCAGACCCGCGCCCAGTTCACCGAGCAGAGCGACCCCTACTACGCCACCGCCCGCCTGTGGGACGACGGCATCATCGAGCCGGGGCAGACCCGCGACGTGCTGGGCCTGTGCCTCGCGCTGGCCGCCGGCGACCCACGGGACGAGCGCCGCGCCCCGGTGTACCGGATGTGAATGTCTCCCGCATCCTGGTCGCCAACCGCGGGGAGATCGCCTGCCGGGTCATCGCGACCTGCCGCCGCATGGGCCTCCTCAGCGTCGCCGTGTATTCGGACGCGGACGCGGGCGCCCTGCACGTCCGCCTGGCGGACGACGCCGTCCGCATCGGCCCGGCCGAAGCCGCCCGCAGCTATCTCGACGCCGACGCGGTGATCGCCGCCGCCCTGGCCAGCGGCGCCGACGCGATCCACCCCGGCTACGGCTTCCTGTCCGAGCGGACGGTGCTGCCGCGGTTGTGCGCGGCGCATGGCCTGACCTGGATCGGCCCATCGGCGGCGTGCATCGAGCGCATGGGGTCGAAGATCGAGGCCAAGCGCATCGCGCGCGACGCGGGCATCGCCTGCGTGCCGGGCTACGACGGGGACGACCAGTCCGACACGCGCCTGGCCCGCGAGGCGGCGGCCATCGGCTACCCGGTGCTGGTGAAGGCCAGCGCCGGGGGCGGCGGGCGCGGCATGCGCCGGGTGATGGCTGCGGACGGGTTGGCTGACGCCCTCGCTTCGGCCCGCGCCGAGGCGCAGGCGGCGTTTGGCAGCCCCGTCCTGCTGCTGGAAAAGCTGATCGAACGCCCGCGCCACCTGGAAGTCCAGCTCGCCGGCGACCGCCACGGCAACCTGGTGCACCTGTTCGAGCGCGAATGCTCGATCCAGCGCAACTACCAGAAGGTGATCGAGGAGGCCCCCGCCCCGAACCTCGCCGAACCCGTGCGCCAGCGGCTGTTCGAGGCGGCAGTCCGGCTCGGCCGGGCCATCGGCTATGACAGCCTGGGCACCGCCGAGTTCATCCTGGAAGACGGCGACGACAGGCCCTGGTTCCTGGAGATGAACACCCGCCTGCAGGTCGAACACCCCGTCACCGAGCAGGTGACGGGCCTCGACCTCGTGGAATGGCAAATCCGCATCGCGCGGGGTGAGCGCCTGCCGCTGCAGCAGCCGGAGATCGTCCTGCGCGGCGCCGCCATCGAGGCCCGGCTGAACGCCGAGGACCCGGCCCACGATTACCGGCCCGGCACCGGCACCCTGCTCCGCTTCGATGCTGCCCCTGCCGCGGGCATCCGCATCGAGACCGGCGTCGAGGCCGGGTCCGTCGTCACGCCGCATTACGACAGCCTGCTGGCGAAGGTCATCGCCACGGCGCCCGACCGGGCCGAGGCGGCACAGCGCCTCCTCGCGGCGCTTGGCCGGCTGGTGGTGCTGGGCGTCCCGTCCAACCAGGCGTTCCTGCGCGACATCATCGCCCACCCCGCCTTCCGCGCCGGCCGCCTCACGACCCGCTTTCTCCATGAGGCCTTCGCGGGCGGCTGGCAGCCGGCCGCGGCCGATCCGGCGCTCCTGCGCGATGCGGCGGTCGCGGCCTGGCTCCTGTCCGTCGAGCGCAGCGCGCCGGGTCCATGGGCGACATTGGGCGGCTTCCGCATCACGGAGCCGGCCGGCCGGCCCGCCCAAGTGTTCCTTGAAATCCACGACGGCGCAGAAACCCAAGCCGTGACCGTTACTGGAAACGCCGCGCGCTTCTCGGTCGATGGCGGCGAGGCGGTCGAGGCGATGTTGCGCGACGGGACCGTAACACTGCGCACCCGCACGGCGCGTTTCGCAGTGGCTCAGGACGGCGACGCCCTCCTGCTGTCGGCTGATGGCCAAACTCACACATGCCGCGTCGCGCCCGTCGTCGAGGCCGTGACCGGCCCCAAGGCCGCCGCCGGAGGCCCGCGCCTGATCGCTCCGATGCCGGGCCTGATCGTTGCCGTCGCTGTCGCGCCGGGCGACCGCGTCGAGGCCGGCCAAATCGCTGTCACCATGGAAGCCATGAAGGTCGTCATGCGCCTGCCCGCACCCGTAGCCGGCCGGGTCCTCCGCGTGGCGTGCGCGCCCTCGGACATCGTGAGGAACGGCGACCTGCTGATCGAGATCGCGGAGGGAGACGCATAGATGCCAGGCCTGTTCTTCGAGGAGCTGCCGGTCGGCGCCGCCTTCGACCACCCGTGGCGCCGCACCGTCACCGAAACCGACAACGTCCTGTTCTCCTCCATGACCATGAACCCGGCACGGCTGCACCTCGACGCCCACTACGCCGCCGAGACCGAGTTCGGCCAGGTCATCGTCAACAGCCTGTTCACCCTTGGCCTGACGATCGGCATGTCGGTGAATGACACCACGCTGGGCACCACGCTCGCCAACCTCGGCATGACCGATGTCCGGTTTCCGAAGCCGGTGTTCCACGGCGACACCCTGGGCGTCCGCACCGTCGTGCTGGCGGCGCGGGAGAGCAAGTCCCGCCCCAACGCCGGCATCGTCGAGTTCGAGCACACGGCCACCAACCAGCGCGGCGAGGTCGTCGCGGCGTGCCGCCGCCAGGCGCTGATGCTGAAGCGTCCCGCCGCGGCGCCCTGACCAGTGCTGACGCCTTGGCCGGATTTGCTGGCGCCTCCACTGCGCGCCGCTGCAACATGGCGGTCCATGACCAGATGCCGTAAGGCGAAGGGAGGGACCGACATGCACCAGGACAAGGCCGTCACGAACCGGGGCGAAGCCTGATGCCGGAAGGCCTGAGCCGCGCGCGGGGGAAGGCCAGGGCGCCGGCCGCCTCCCGCCGCCCTCCCGCTGCTCCCCGTCCCGCCGCGCCCTGCCCCATCGAGGCGCATGGCGTGGTGGGCGACCAGGGCACGGCGGCGCTGGTGGCCGACGACGGCACGGTGGACTTCCTGTGCTGGCCCGGCTTCGACGGTCCCAGCGTGTTCGCGGCGCTGCTGGATGGCGAGCGGGGCGGCGCGTGGAGCATCGCGCCCGCGCTCGACGGCTCGCGGCGGCACCAGATGTACCTGCCCGACACCAACGTGCTGCTGACCCGCTTCGCGGCGCCGGGCGGCGTGGGCGAGATCACGGACTTCATGCCCTTCCCCGAACCGGACGGCACGCCGCGCCTGGTGCGCCGGGTGTGCGCCGTGCGGGGGGAGGTGCGCTTCACCCTGCGCTGCGCCCCGCGCCTGGACTACGCGCGGGCCAGGACACGCGCCGAGGCGGCCAAGAACGGCGTCGTGTTCCACGGCGACAACGGCCCGGCGCTGCGCTTGTGGGGATCGTTCCCCCTCGCCGTCGAGGCCGGTCCGGACGGCGGCACCGCGGTGGCCGACTTCACGCTGCGGGCGGGGGAGTGCGCGGAGTTCGTGCTGCTCGACGCCGCGGAAGCATCGCGGCCCGACCCGGAAGCGCTGTTCCAGGCCTGCGTCGCCCATTGGCACGGCTGGGCCGCGCGTTCCAGCTACAAGGGGCGCTGGCGCGAGGCGGTGACGCGCTCGGCGCTGGCGCTCAAGCTGCTGACTTCGCGCCGGCACGGGTCGGTCGTGGCGGCCGTGACCTTCGGCTTGCCCGAGGCGCCAGGCGGCGGGCGGAACTGGGATTACCGGGCGACCTGGATCAGGGATGCGTCCTTCACAGTCTATGCCTTCATGCGGCTGGGCTACGCTGGAGAGGCCAACGCCTTCATGCGCTGGGCCGGGGCGCGCGCCAAGAGCTGCGGGTCCAACGGGTCGATGCAGATCATGTACGGCGTGGACGGGCGCGAGCGTTTGGACGAGGCCGAGCTGCCGCACCTGCGCGGCTACGGGGGTGCTGTGCCCGTGCGGACCGGCAACGCCGCCTACGGCCAGGTCCAGCTCGACATCTACGGCGAGCTGCTGGATGCCTTGTACCTCGCCAACAAGTACGGCGAGGCGATCGGCCACGAGGGCTGGCGGCACGCGATCCGCGCCGTGGACTATGTGTGCGAGCACTGGAGGGAGCCGGACCAGGGCATCTGGGAGATGCGCGGCCCGGCCCGGCACTGGCTGCACAGCCGGGTGATGTGCTGGGTGGCGGTGGACCGGGCGATGCGCCTGGCGCAGAAGCGCTCGCTGCCCGCCCCGCTCGCGCGCTGGCACGCGACGCGGGATGCCATCCATGACAGCGTGTGGGACGAGTTCTGGGACGAGGAGCGCGGCCATTTCGTCGCCGCCCGGGGCGAGACGCACCTGGACGGGGCCATGCTGCTGCTGCCGCTGGTGCGTTTCGTGTCGGCCACCGACCCGCGCTGGCTCGCGACGCTGGACGCGGTCGGGCGGGAGCTGGCGGAGGATGCGCTGGTGTTCCGCTACCGGGTGGACGACGGCCTGGCCGGGCAGGAGGGCGCGTTCACCGCGTGCTCCTTCTGGTATGCCGAGTGCCTGGCCCGCGCGGGGCGGCTCGCGGAGGCGCGGCTGGTGTTCGAGCGGATGCTGGGCTACGCCAACCACCTTGGCCTGTTCTCCGAGCAGGTCGGCCCGTCCGGCGAGCAGCTCGGCAATACGCCGCAGGCGCTGACCCACCTCGCCCTTATCTCGGCCGCCTTCTATCTTGACCGCGAGCTGTCCGGCATCGGCGGCGGGACGTGGCGGCCGTGAGCGGCGTGCCTGCGGGCACGGCCAGCCATCCCATGCCGATCTTTTGAGGATCGCAAAGCGGCCGGCACCCCCCATTTCGCGGACTGGTCTTAGGGGAACAGCAGCATGGGCAAGATGATCGATGCGGCAATCGGCCAAATCGAGAAGGCCGAGGTCCTGGATCGGCCCGGCTACACGCTCGGCAAGGCCATTTCCCGGACCGGGCAGGTCGCCGGCCGGCCGAGCAAGGGTCTGGCGAACGCGCTGCATGGCCGCCCCTACGGCCACCCGGTGCATCCCATCGCCGTGACGGTCCCGATCGGGACGTGGACCTTGGCCTTCGGGCTGGACCTCCTGGCTGCGGTGGGCCTGTTGCGGGACCGCGGCGCGTCTCGGGCCGCCGACCTCGCGCTCAAGGCGGGGGCTGCCGGCGCCGCTGTCGCCATCGCTACCGGGCTGGCCGATTGGCAGCACCTGAACGGCCGGGACCGCCGGGTCGGCCTGGTGCACGGGACCGTCAACATCACGGCGTTGGGCCTTAACCTGGCCTCAATCGCGCTGCGCAGCCGCGGGCGCGTCGGCACGGGACGGTGGGTGAGCGGCACGGCCTTTGCCCTGATGGGCGTCGGCGGCTACCTGGGCGGCCATCTCGTGTATCGGCGCCGGGCGGCCGTGGACCATGCGGACCGCAGCCCGGAGCCGCGGGAGTTCAAGCCCGTCCTGCCGTTCTCTGAGCTGCGCGACAAGGTGCCGCATCGCGTCGGCGTGTGGGACGAGGCCGCGCGGCAGGAGGTCGGCATCGTGCTCGTCAGGCAGGGTGAGCGGGTCCATGCCATGGGCGCGCGCTGCTCGCACGCCGGGGGACCCTTGGATCAGGGCTGGGTCCTGGACGGCACGCTCGTCTGCCCCTGGCACGGTTCCCGGTATGACTTGGCGACCGGCCAGCCGGTGTCCGGGCCTTCGACCTGCCCGCAGCCGCGCTACGTGGCGCGGGTGCAGGACGGCATGGTCGAGGTCAAGCGCGAGCAGGAGCCGGGCGACCACGTCGTCACGTCGGACACGCTGGCCGAGCGGCCAAGGGGTGAGGGCCGGCATGAGGGCGAAACAGACGGGGAGGGCGTGCTTTACCGGACGGCCACCGCCGTCCTGGGCGAGCACCACGAGATGCTGCGCCGGCTGTTTGAGCGCACGCTGGCCCTGCCCGGCGACACCCCGCAGCGGCACGAGCTGATGCGCACCCTCGCTTCCGAACTCGACATCCACGAAGTCATCGAGGACGCGATCTTCTACCCGGCCGTGCAGCCGGTCAGCGAGGACGTCGATATCGCCTACGCCGAGCACGGCGTGCTGGCGGACCTGCTGGCGGCCACGGTGAAGTTTCCCCTCGGGAGCGCCGAGTTCGAGGAGCACCTGCGCGCCCTGCACGCGGCCTTCCTGCACCACGCCGGGTCGGAAGAACGCTCCATGTTCGCTGAGGCGGAACGTTTAAGCGAGGGGGAGCTGCGCGCTCTCGGGCACAAGCTGGAAACCATGCTCGACAACGAGCGCACGTCACGCTTCCGCCGCGCCTTCCGGGACCTCAAGATCAGCCTGCTGGAAGGTGTCTAGTCCCGGGGTGCGGTGTGACGGGTCAACCCTGAACCGTTCTGGTTCTTTGGTCCAGGTATAACAGGTGAATTCGCAGGGTGTGAGGCCGCGCGGCGTCTTGAGGCGTCGGGCGTAGTAGCCGTGGGGAGCGGCCAACGGGCAGGATCGGCGCTTCACCGAAACTGGAGCAGGGCGATGCAGCCCTACAGATCCTTCGTCAGAAAAACCCGGCTCGTTCCCTGCGGTTCACATGCCACCTCGCCAAACCGGCGCCAACCATGGCGCTCGTAGAACGCGGGGGCCTGGAAGCTGATCGTGTAGAGCACCGCCGCGCGGCAGCCCCGGGCGCGTCCCTCGTTCTCGAACGCCATCAGGATCTCCGTTCCGAGACCGGACCCGCGCAAGGTCTTCGGCAGGTAGAGCAGTTCGAGAAACAACAGGCCCAAGGACGAACGGCCCGTGGCCCCTCCCAGGACCTCTCCGGTCTCGGGGTCCTGGACGATGACAGCGAGCCGACGCCGGTCGCTGTAGCCCGTCACCTCATCGTTGAAGGCATTGAGACCGCCGCCGATCACCGCCTCCATCGAAGGGGTGACTACGTCGGTCGTCACGATTGTTGGCTTGGACATACCCACCTCCTGCTTCATCAAGACCAAAAGTTCGCGGCAGACGGTTTGGACTGCCCCTGCAAGCCGAGTGCCCGCGACGCTCACCGATGTCGCCTTTGGGCTGCCGATGGTCAGGGCGGCATCGACAGGCGCTCGACCAGCAGCCGCCGCTCCGCCCATGGGTCTTCCAACATCCGGAACCGGTAGCGTTCCACCCCCGTGAGGCCGGCATGGTCGGCCGCCATTCCCATGTCCGCCAAGCCCTCGGCCACGGCGCGGGCCACGTCGGTGCTGGGCCGCTCGTCGAGGTCGATGTCCACGTTGGGGTGGTCGGCCAGGAACGCGGCCAAGGCTTCGGGCAGGTCGGCCATCGCCGCGGTGTTGGCCAGCAGGCGCACATGGCCCTTCAGCCCGCGCGCATGCTCGCCCACCTCGCCGCGCATCCGCTCGACCTGCTGCATGACCAGCCGCGCGTGGTGCAGCAGCGTCCAACCGGCCGGGGTGGGCTGGACGCCGCGCCGGCCACGGTCCAGCAATGCGACGCACGCCTGCTCCTCCATGCCCCGCACGCGGGCGCGGACCTGCTCGACCACTTTGGGCGGCGCCGTGTCCGGCGTGCCTGCCTGGAGCGGGCGCTTCCTCGCCACCACGCCGAAGGACCGTCGCAGCCGGTTTGCAGCACGCGCGATGGCTGACGGCCAGGCCGGGCGCGATTGCGGTGAAGGCCAACCATCGTCAAAATGGCGGCGCCCTGGCATAGACCGCCTGCAGATTGCCGGAAAACCCACGGTCAACAAGCGGCCACCAGGCCGCAGCCCAGTCGCGAACCTGTGTCGCGCGAGCCAGCCGGTCAGGCGTCGCCATGACGTGCGACCAGTCCCAGCCGCCCGGCCCCTCCGGAGGCACATCGACCGCTTGGTACAGCTCATAAATG
The DNA here is from genome assembly GCA_964247405.1 of uncultured Acetobacteraceae bacterium. GTDB lineage: Bacteria > Pseudomonadota > Alphaproteobacteria > Acetobacterales > Acetobacteraceae > CAHJXG01. The sequence goes on along the minus strand of CAXTUQ010000036.1, from coordinate 11,184 downwards.
AGCAGGTGATCCTTGTTCGCCCGCAGGAACCGGGTGCGCAGGACGACCTCAGGCAAGGCCGTGCCGCGTTGCCGCAATTCCCCGACACCCGCGGCCCTGAGCCGATAGGTCGCATCGTCCCAGGGAATGCCGGCCGCATCCACGCTCCAGCACGCCTGCTCTCCGCCAGCGCGGGCGACGAATATGCGGCTGTAAAGGTTGCGGGACTCTTCGCAGCCGGGAAACCGTGGAAAGCCGTTGCCGCCGCGGCCAGGCGCGCCCACGCCTGTCAGGATGACGAAAGCGGCCGCATGGCCGCCCGCCACCTGCGCGAACATCGCCCCGTTCGTTGCCTGTCCATCCGGAAGCCTGCCGCTGATCGCCGCGACCGTCAGCCATTCCCCGGTCGGCGGCGGCACAGTTTGCCCCGCGAATGGAATGATGCCGGCAACGGTTGACCCGAATGCCGGGGCATCCGGCACGACCGGGGCGGAAAGCGTGGGCGCCTTCGCCGGCATGGCGCCGGCAGGAGCGGCCGGAGGCGTCAAGGAACGCGCCGCCGTGTAGCGTGCCGACGCCTGCGGCGTCCGCGCATCGAACGGCGGAGGGTAGATCGTGGCGAATGCCGTCGTGCCCAATGCGAGCAACAAGGCAGCGCGCCAAAGCGGGGCACGTGACCAGAGCCGGGAGAACGCCGTCACGGCCCTGGCGGCCCCGCTGCCGGGACGGCCTCGATCAGTCCGCCGTCCGTCCCGACCAGGCTTACCGCCCGGGCGCCGTGCTGCTTGGCCATGATCAGGGAGTCGCTGACCTGTTCCTCGATCGACCGCACCAGGTCGCGGGCGGAGGCGGCCGCACCCATGCGGCCCTGCCGCTGCATGAGGCCAAACAGCACGGCCGCGTCGATCCCGCCCTCGACGACCTCCAGGCCATAGCCGCGGATCATCGCCTCGATCTCCAGGGCCGCGACCCGGGCCACGTCCAGCCCTTCGAGCTGGCGGAAGACGAACACGCGGTCCAGCCGGTTCAGCACCTCGGGCGCCATCCCGGCCGCGCGCAGGGCGGCGATGGAGGCGGCGCGCATTTCGTCCGGGTCCCAATCACGGCGGGCGATCTCGGTCAACGGCTCGGTGGCGGCATTGGTCGTCAGCACGAAGATGCTGCGGCTCGTGGGCACCTGCCGCCCGTCCGACGCCTCGGTCACGTAGCCGTCGTTCCAGGCGGTCAGGAACTTCTTGTGGACATCGCCGTGGGCCTTCTCGAACTCGTCCAGCAGGACGACGGCGTCCGGCGTTTCCCGCAACGCGCTGGTCAGCCGGCCATAGCTATCCGACCCCACATAGCCCTTGGGCGACCCGAACAACTGCGTCGCGGCGTGCGGCGCGGAGAACGCGGTCATGTCGAACGAGACCAGGCGGCGGTCCAACGCACGCGCCAGGCAGGCGCCGAGATAGGTCTTGCCGGTGCCGGGCGGCCCGGCCAGCAGGAAGATCCCCACAGGCTTGCCCCGCTGGGTGAGCGCGAGGCGACGCCTGATCTGCGCGGCCATGTCGTCGCACACCGCATCCTGGCCGATCACCTGGGCCTTGAGCTGGGCGGACAGGGCATTGGCGTCGATGAGGACGGCGCGCTCCTGTCCAAGCATCATCTGCTCAAGGGCGGCGCGGTTGGTCAGCCTGGCGAGCACGTCCATGATCCATTCCTGCTTACGGCGGCCCGGTTTGACCCGCCACTCGAACGCCAAGCCCGCAGCCACGACGAGCCAAGACAGGGCCGCCACGGGCGCATAAACCCACGCGAACCGGCCGAGCATCCTGTCGATGCCCTGTGCCGTAAGGCCAAGCTGCGGCGCCAGGCCGACCAACGCCGCCAGCAGCAGCCCGGCGCTGACCAGCGGGGCGTAGCGGGTCGCGGTCGTCAACAGCATTCTCATCGCGGCCGGCCAATCGGCAAGCGGAGCGTCTGTCCCACGCTCAGCGGCGGCAGCGGCAGCGGGCCGCCCGGGAGCACCAGCCCGACCGTCACGCCGCCGCCGCCGCCGTCCACGAGGCCCGCAACCGTGATCGTGTTGTCCGGTCCGACCGGCACCGCGATGGCGACGGGCGCCTTGGTGAGACGCACCGCGCGGCTGAACCCGCCGCTGCGGATTTCCGCCACGTCGCCATCCTCCACGTCGCTGTCATACAGGCTGAGCCAGACCAGCCGCACCCGGCCGGCCGACGCATCGGCGGCCAGCGCGCTCGAATCGCCCGCGGGCAGTTCGGAGGCGGACAGGGCGTGCGTCATGTCTGCCTGGCCGACTTGGGACAGCGGCAACGGCCCGGCCGCCGCAAGCCCGGCGATGCGCCGGGTCGTCTCGGACACATCGACCGTGTCCGCGCCCGGTGCGGCTGCCTGGTGATGCACGGCCGCCGCAGCAACGGTCAGCAGGGCCAGCCCGCCCAGGAGCGACCACCGCCGGGTTGGCGGCAGGCCCGCAGGGGGCGGCGGCTTCGGCTGCGCTGCGGGCATCGCGTCTGGCATCACGCTTCCAATGTAGCACGGCGACGATTGCTGAGGATCTGGTTCTTATGGCAGATCGATCCACCATGAGAGTGCTCACGCTTGTCCTGCTCACCGCCTCCATGCCCCTTCGCGCGCAGGCCGAGTACTTCCGCGGCATGGAGGCGTTGAGTCGGCACGACAATGCGGCTGCGATCCAGGAACTGACGCCGCCTGCGGATGCTGGCGAGGCGGACGCGCAGAATGCGCTCGGCTTCGCCTACGACCATGACGGCACCGCTGCCGGCCAGGCACGGGCGGCCCGGCTGTTCCGGCAAGCGGCTGAGAACGGCCTGCTGCTGGGAATGCTCAACCTGGCGAAGACGCTGCAGGCCGGGCGGGGCGGGGCGCCGAACCCGGCGGAGGCCGCCGAATGGCTCACGCGCGCCGCAGAAGGCGGGCTGCACCCAGCCATGGTGCTGCTGGGCGACGCCTACCGGCGCGGCGTCGGCGTTCCCATCGATGCAGGGAAGGCGCAGAGTTGGTATGAGCGGGCCGCCAAGGGCGGGGATGCGGCAGGCATGGCAGGGCTTGCCGACATGCTGCTCGCGTCGCCCGAACCGGCGTCGCGGACCGCCGGCCGGGAGTGGCTGGAGCGGGCGGCAGCCAAGGGGCACCCGCACGCGCAGCAGGAGCTGGCGCTTGCCAAGATGCTGGGCGTCGGGGGAGTGCCGAAGGATGAGCCTGGCGCGATAGAGCTGGCCCGCAGCGCCGCTGAGCATGGCGACGCCCTGGCTGCGGCCATGCTCGGCGAATCCTACGGCGACGGCCATGGCATCACGCCGTCACCGGCTGAATCGGCCCGCTGGTATGCGGAAGCGGCTCGGCTGGGTGCGGTGCGCGGCCAAATAGAAACAGCGCGCCTCAAGCTCGCGCCGGGACCGGGCCGTGATCCGTCCGAAGCTTTCTTCTGGGCTCAGCTCGCAGGCCGCAATCCCGGGCAGATCGGCGCGTTGATCAGCTCCGTCACCGAAGCCGCGGCGCGCGAGGTCCCCGCGGCACGGCAGGCGCAGCTTCGCCAGCGCGCCGCCGAGTGGCGGCCAGGAATGCGTTATTGAAAGCGATTGAACCGCTCCGGGTTTGTTGGAGGATGGAATGGCGTTGGTTGCTTGCAACCCGGTTGCCCAACCCGCTAGGCTGCGGCCGTTCCAATCTCAGGTCACAGGAGGGCTGAGTGCGTCAATACAACCGGCATCATCCCCGTGGCCCAGTTTCCGCCCTGCGATAAGCCGTCGCAGGGCAGGCCCCGCCTGAAGCCGAGCTGCTTCCGACCCGGACTGCCCTCCTTGCATCCGCCTGCCACTCGACGTGGCCGGCGTCGGACCGGGTTTGGTATATGGCACTCATCAGCTTGCGCGACGTCGGCGTGGTCACGCCACGGACGCTGTTTCAGAACATCACCTTCAGCTTCGGCCCGGGCGACCGGGTCGGCCTGATTGCCGGCAATGGCGGCGGGAAATCGACGCTGCTGCGGTGCATCGCGGGCCAGGCCGACCCGGACGAGGGCAGCATCGTCCTTTCTCGCGGCTTGCGCGTCGGCTTCGTCGAGCAGGACATGCCGGACACCGTGCTGAGCCTCACTCTGCATGAGGCCGTGCGCCGCGCGCTGCCGTCGGCGGAGCGCGAGCACGAAGCCTGGCGCGTCGGCGCGGTGCTGGACGAGTTCGAGACGCCGGACGACCTGCGCGACCGTCCCGTGGGGGCCTTGAGCGGCGGCTGGCAGCGCCTGGCGCTGCTGGCCCGGGCGTGGATCTCCCAGCCCGACGCGTTGCTGCTGGACGAGCCGACCAACCATCTCGATGACGAGAAGATCGGCCTGCTGGAAACATGGATCAACGGCACTGCCGCCCGCACGCCCATGCTGATCGCCAGCCACGACCGCCGCTTCCTCGACAACTGCACCACCCGCACCCTGTTCCTGCGCCCTGGCACGAGCCGCATCTACGCCCATCCCTACTCCCGCGCCCGGCACTTGCTCGCCGAGGACGACGCGGCACAGGACCGGAAACATGCCAAGGACGCGAAGGAGGTGGACCGCCTGCGCCGCAACGCGGGGGAGCTGCGCAACGTCGGCGTCAACAGCGGCAGCGACCTGCTGCAGAAGAAGTCGATGCAGCTCCGGGACCGCGCCGAGCGGCTGGAGCAGGCCCTGCGCCCGGCGCACGCGGAGCGGTCCGGCGACATCCGCCTGGCCCGCCGCGGCACCCACGCCAAGGTGCTGGCGGCGTTCCGGGACGCCGTGGTCTGCGCGCCGGACGGACGCCCGCTGTTCCGCGTCGCCAAGCTCGACGTGCGGCAGGGCGACCGGCTGGTGCTGCTGGGGCGCAACGGGGTGGGCAAGTCCCAGCTTGTGGCCCTGCTGCGCCGGGCCGCCACCGAGGAGGTGCCGGGAGTGCAGGCCAGCCCCAGCATCGTCCTTGGCTACGCGGACCAGGGCATGGCCCACCTGCCGGACGGCCAGACGCCGCACCGCTTCGTCTCGGCCCGGCCCGGCATTGGGGACGGGCGCGCCACCGGCCTGCTGGCCGGCGCCGGGTTCAGCGTGGAAGTGCAGGGCCGGCCCATCGGCCGGCTTTCGCCGGGTCAGAAGGCGCGGCTGGGCCTGCTGGCGCTCAGGCTGGCGGAGCCGAACTTCTACCTGCTGGACGAGCCGACCAACCACGTGGACATCCCGGGGCAGGAGCGGCTGGAAGCGGAGCTGCTGGCCCATGACGCCACCTGCGTCCTGGTGTCCCACGACCGGCGTTTCGTCGAGGCGGTCGGCACGCGGTTCCTGCTGATCGAGGACGGTCGGGCGCGTGAGGTGTCCGACGCGAGAAACCCATGACCCGGCCGTGAAGGCGACCTGTCGGACGTTCTCACGGCTTGCTGCCCTATCTCACTGCCGCCAGCAGGCGCTGCACGAAGCCGTCCATCGCCGGGGCGTCGATCCAGCGCACCACGGCGACCAGGTCGTGCTCCGGGTCCACGTAGATCTCGTTGGCGCCGTTGCCGATGTGAGCGCAGCGCCTCCCCGAAGCTGGGCGCGCCATGCGGCACGATCATGAACTCCTGGAAGTCGAGGGAATGGTCGGCATGGCTGCCGCCGTTGATGACGTTCATCATCGGCACCGGCATCCGGCAGGCGTCCGGCCTCCCGACGGAAGCGTAAAGCGGCAGCCCTGCGGCACGCGCGGCAACCCGCGCCACGGCCATCGACACGCCCAGGATCGCGTTGGTGCCGAGCCTCGATTTGTCCGAAGTGCCGTCCAGCTCGATCAAGATCCGGTCGATGTCGCCCTGCTGGGACGGGTCCTGGTTCAGCAGCGCCGGGCCGATCGACGCGACGACGTTGGCGACCGCACGGGTGACCCCTTTTCCGCCGCAGCGCGCCTTGTCGCCATCGCGGATCTCGATAGCCTCGTGTTCCCCGGTCGACGCACCCGAGGGCACGGAAGCGTCGGCAACTGTCCCGTCGTCCAGGCCGACCCGGACCCGGACGGTTGGATTGCCCCGGAGTCCAGGATCTCCGTTGCCGGGCCATCCCGCCGAGCCGGTCTATGCGACGGAAACAGCGACGACGCTGCCGAGCAGCAACACCGGTTGGGACTACATCACCCTGGACCAGGCGACCGGCCGCCTGTTCATCGCGCGCCGCGTCGACGGCTTGACCGTGTGGGACACCAAGTCGCGCCAGGTCGTCGCCACGGTGGAGAACAGCACGGGCGCCAACGGCGACGGTTGTTCACGGTGACGGCCGGCCACACCCAGCCTGCCGCCGGGCCGGACGGCAAGCTGCCGGCGCCTGTGTTCCACCGCGACAGCTTCACGGTCATGAGCTACGCGCGGCAGTGACCAGCCCCAGCATGCGGCAGCCTTGCCAGGCTGGCTCCGTGCGGGCTTAGGGCACCACGCAGCGCCAACCTGGACTGGCTTCGTTTCAGTGGAGGGGTATCGGTTCGGTCATGCGTCTGCCGTGCAAACGGGATAGGGCTTACGGGATTGAGCATAGAATGGCGCCGGACGGAGCTGCGAAAGCCTTCGATGCAGCGGGCAATCGCCTGCTCGGCCTCCATCCGGGTGCAGGACACAGTCCGCCAGACCAGCTCGGAGATCAGGGTCTTGAAGAACGTCGCATCGCCCGCTTGCAACCAGTCCGAGGCTGGATGGTCAGAAGACCGCGCGCACCGTCGGCTCGCGGTTCCAAATGCGGCCCTGGCTGGCAATGGCAAGGAACGCCTCGGCCTTGTCCAGCGTCACCACTCCAGCGTCCGGCATGACGCCGGTCTTGTCCAGCAACGCCTGGGCGCCGGTGGTATGGCCGATCACCTTGAGATGCGCGAAGGCGTCGTGCACGAAGGCAACCGCGGCGGCCTCCTTGGCCAGCATCGCCGCACCCTCCTTCGACAATGCCAGCACGACCGTGTCGAACAGCACCGACGGACCGCCCGCCAGCTGGAAGTCGGCACGGATCGTCCCGCCGTCGCTGCCTTTGGCGCCGCCGACCTTCGGGGCGATCACCTTGAGCTGCGCGCCCACCTTCGTCGCCTCCGCTTCCAGCGCCGTCACCAAGCCAGGGTCGGTGCCGTCGGCGACCAGGCACCCGATGAGGCGGCCCTTCAGCGTCGGCTTGAACTTGGCCAGGATGCTCAGCGCCGGCGAGGCTGCCAAGTCGGTGCGGGCCGCCACCGTGGTGGACGCCTTCTCGATCGGCCCGTCGTAGCCCAGCCCGTCAGCCACGCGCTTCGCCACCCCCCTCGTCCACGTTGGCGAGGTGGCTCAGCAGACGCAGCCGGACTGCCTCCGTCTCGACCTTGCTCAGCTCGAAGATGAAGGCTGAGACGATGTGGTTTTGCTCCGGCATGGTCTGGCTGAAGAAGAACTGGCCTGCCTGGCTGTAGTGGTCGGCGAACGTCGCCGAACGCGCCCGCAGCTTGCTGCCCTCCTCGTGCGCTGGGACGCTGACGAAGCCGTGCGCCGCGTCCGCGCGCTCTGTGGTCTCGCTGAGCGAGCTGGGCGAATACGACACCCGGCCCTTTGGGGCCCGCATCTGCATGTGCCCGTCGCGCTGGAAGTTGCGCATCGGGCATTGCGGCTGGTTGATCGGGATCTCGGCGAAATTCGGGCCGCCCAGGCGCTTGATCTGCGTGTCGAGGTAGGACTGGTTGCGGCCCTGCAGCAGCGGGTCGTTGGTGAAGTCGATGCCGGGCACGGTCGAGGTGCCCAGCACGGTGCGGGTCACGCCGCCGAGCATCCACTCGACGATCTGGCGGCGGCGGTAGGCGCCCATAACGAGCCAATCCGCGTCCAGCGCTTCGGCCTCGGCCAGCAGGCGTTCGCCATCGGCCAGGCCGTTTCCAGGAACGGCGTGCAGGGCTGCCCTGACGCCAAGGCCGGACAGAAACTGTTCGGCCACTGCCAGTTCGCCCGCGTGGTCGCCAACATGGACGACCTGGACAGCCCCGGCCTTCTGCAGCCACGGGAGTGCCGCCTGCACGGCGCGGTAGCTGACCATGCTGTCCTTCCACCCGACCGCGATGCGGCGGACGGCTCAGGCTGCATGGCCGGCCGGGATGGCCAGCACCGGGCGGCCCGTGTCGAACAGGGCCGTGTGCAGGGCCGTGCGGGCGTGCCCGCGAGCGTCCGGTCCAGCGTTCACGGTCACGAGCAGGGCGGCATCCTTGGCATGGTCGCGGACCTGCCCGTCCACCGTGCCCACGAGGTCCTTCCAGTCGGCTGGCAGGCCCGCTTGCGCGCGCCAGCCCTCAAAGACCGCGAGGAGCGCCGCGCCTTCGCGCTCGCCTTCCTGTTCAATCATTCCGGCCTGCTCGTTGGAGAGCACTTCTTCGGTCGGCATGATGGTGGAGGCCGGGTCCACTCGGACGTGCAGAACGGTGAGGCGGCCGCCAGGCAAGGCCTCGGCCGCATGGGCGGCATGGCGCAGCACGGCCTTGGCGCCCGCCTCCGCGGCCAGGACCGCCAGGATCATGCTCTCGTCTGTCATGATGTTTCCTCCTCCACCGGGTTCTCGGCCACCTGCTGGGTGCCCCCGTTGAGCTGGGCGGCCGCGGCGTGCCCCGCCGTGACCGCGGCCAAGCAGAGCAGGACGGACAGGCCCACGTTGGCCAGCGCCCGGCCCCAGGCGTCGCCGCGCAGCAGGTCGAGCGTCTGCAGGCTGAACGACGAGAAGGTGGTGAACCCGCCGCAGATGCCAACCATGACGAACAGCCGCGCCCACTCGGGGGCGGGGTGGCGCCCGCCTTCCAGGGTCAGCGTCCCGAAGAAGCCGATCAGGAACGAGCCGGCGATGTTGATGCCGATCGTCCCCCAGGGCAAGTTACGACTGATCGGCAAGGCCCACAGCGCGATCCAGTAGCGGGCCACGCTGCCCAGCGCGCCGCCGAGGGCGATCCAGAGGGTCTGCTGCATGTCTAGGAACCCTGGCGCGCGCGGCGCAACGTGCTCTCGACCAGGATCAAGGCCAATCCAGCGAACAAGACCACCGGCGGCAGGGCTGGGGGAAGCGGCAGCCTCGGCAGCAGCAGCCATGCCGCGGCCAGCCAGGCGAGCACGGCGACGGCGAGGCTGCCGTCGTCCACGAACAGCCCGATGAACTCGGACCAGATTGTCTTGAGGGGTGTCATCGCAGTCTCCTAGCGGCGAACGAGGGAAAGGCGGCCCCGGGCGGCGCGCGCCTGGCACAGTGGGACGGCCACGACCGCCGCGGCCAGGAAGCCGGCGTTCAGCGCCGGGATGGACAGGTTCTCGCCCGGCCAGGCAAGGCCCATGCCCTCGCCGATCCAGAAGGTGCCGAACGAGCACAGCAGCACCCCCACCACGAACTTGAGCGTGTTCTCCGGGATGGTCGCCACCGGGCGGTGCAGCAAAAGGCCGAGGGCCGCCACCAGCGCCAAGGCCGCCACGGCGCCGACGCTTGCCGGAACCAGCAGGCCGCCGGCCCCGCCCATGGCCACGACGATGAACACCACCTCGATGCCCTCGACCACCGTGATTTTGAACGCCGTGCTGACCGCCACGCGGCCCCAGCCCTGGCCGAGACCGCCGAGGCCGCGCAGGGATGCGGTTTCCTTGGCGAACAGCGCTTCCTCGTCGTGCAGCGGGATCACCCCGGCCGAGCGTAGGACCGCCTTGCGCAGCCAGCGCATGCCGAACAGCAGCAGCAGGGCGCCGACGCCGAGTTGCACCAGGTCGAGTGGAATGCGGGTGAGCGCCGGGCCGAGGGCGCCGCGCCAGCCACGCACTGCTCCGACCGCGAGCACGACTGTCAGCGCCTCCACGAACTTCACAAGCAAAGCGAGGAAGGCCGCCAGGATGGTCGGCCCTGCATATGTCCAGTCGAAATCCATACCTGTTCCTCCACACGCGTTGTCAGGCGTGCGGGGCGGGCGGGGACTGTCGCTGTTTTGGACAAGCTCCTACCGCGGGTGGTCCCGCACGGTAGGAGTCATCAGCCCCGGGCCTTGCGGCGGAGGGCGGTTACGGGGGACTCCATCCCCATCGCGTGCAGCCTAGTGCCGTTGCCTGAACGGGTGCAACCGCCCCGGCCAGGCTTCACAGCAAGTTGGCCAGCCTGCGTTCCAGACGCGGGCTGGCCTGGAACACTTTCGTTGTCCACGTGGCGGCGGATTTCGTGCAGGTCGTCGAAGGACAACCGCAGCTCATGCTTGCGCCCATCTTGGTTGCGGGCGTCGTCCACCTTCCAGGCATGGCCATCGTCGGAGCGTTCAATCTCGCCCCAGCGCTCGAAGCCCAGGCTGCGCAGCTTGGCTTCGATCCTGGTCCATACCTCACCAGTTGGGTGCTTGTCGGCACGGGCGGGCGATGGGGCAAGCAATCCAACGGCGAACAGGTCGCCAGCAACGGCGGTCAAACGGCCAACATGGCCTATGGTGGTCCTCCTCGGGTTTGGTCCAGCAGTGACCCTGCCCCCTGCAGTGCCTTCGGTTTGAAGTAGCGTCCGTCACCAGGAGGCGGACGATGAAGCAGTCAAGGTTCACGCAGGAGCAGATCATCGGCGTGCTGAAAAACACCAAGCCGGTGCGGCGGCAGCCGATCTGTGCCGCAAGCACGGCATCTGCGACGCGGCGTTCCACAAGCGGCGGTCGAAGCATGGCGGGATGAAGGTGTCCGACGCCAAGCGGCTGCGCGGGCTTGAGGAAGAAAACGCCAGGCTGAAGAAGCTGCTGGCAGAGTCGATGCTGGACGTGTCGACGCTGCGGGAGATGCTGGCAAAAACTTCTGACGCCTCAGCCGCAAACGCTGCGCGTTTCGGCGAGCTTGCGGCGATCCGCCGTGACCTGGGCGATGAAGGGAAAGGGCACCTCGCAGCGGCGGGGCCAGGCAAAGCGCTGGCTTTGCCTAAGCAGGCATTCGTAGCTTGCGCCACAAATGCCTGCTTAGGAGTCTGTGAGAACACATCATTTTTCCTGCTGCGCGTGTACACGCTCCGCAGAATGATGCTTAGAGCGCGTGGGCATCGAGCCGAAGACCTGCCGCGACGTGTCCCGGCGGCCGGATGACGGCGCCGTCCGCCCACGCCGTGGCCGACGCGGCGCGGCTGAAGCGTGTCCGGACCTTGCACGCCAGCTCGCGCCAGACGTATGGGGCGCCGCGCGTCCCTGCCGGCCTCCGGGCCCAAGGGGAACGGCATGGGCGCAAGCGGAT
>CAXTUQ010000035.1:0-19764 GCA_964247405.1 uncultured Acetobacteraceae bacterium | reverse complement strand
GCGCAGGGCGTCGGGGTTGATGACGCGGATCGGGCCGCCATCGAGAAAAGCCAGGATGTTCTCCACGCTTTCGCGGTAGAACTGCGCGAAGGTGTCCTGCGTCCCGTAGCCGAGATGCGGCGTCAGCACGGTGTTCGGCGCCGTCCGCAACGGGTGCTCCGGCGGCAGCGGCTCCTCTGCGAACACGTCGAGCGCCGCATGGATGCGCCCGGCGTGCAGCGCGTCCAGCAGCGCCGCCTCTTCGACCAGCGGGCCGCGCGACGTGTTGACCAGGATCGCGCCGGGCTTCATGCGCGCGAGGTCCGCCGCCCCGACCATGCCGCGCGACCGGGCCGACAGCACGACATGCAGGCTGACCACATCCGACTGCGCCAGCAGGTCGGCCTTGGCCACGAGCCGCGCCCCGCCAGCCTGGGCGGCACTCTCGGTCAGGTTCGGACTCCAGGCGACCACGTCCATCCCAAGCGCCCGTCCGTAGCCGCCGACCCTCGCGCCGATCCGGCCGAAGCCGATGATGCCCAGCGTGCGCCCTTCCAGCACCGGGCCGACGCCGACGCCCTCCTGGAACCGTCCGGCCCGGATCGCCGCGTCGCCGGCCGGGATGAACCGCGCGGCGGCCAGCATCAGGCCCAAGGCAAGCTCCGCCGTGCCGATGGAGGAGCGTTCGCCGCCGGTGTTGCACACCAGGACGCCCGCCGCGGTGCAGGCGTCGAGCGCCAGCGTCTGCGCCCGGCCGCCGGTGAGCGCAATCATCCGCAGCTTGGGCAACCGGGCAATCAGCCCGGCGCCAAGTGCCGTGCGCTCCCGCATCGGCACCAGGATCTCGAAATCCGCCAGCGCCTCTGCTGCCGCATCCTCGCCCGCGAACGGCTCGGCGAACACCGTGACCTCCGCCCCGGCCTCGACTGCCGACCAATCAGCGGCGCCACGCGCCACGCCTTGCCAGTCATCCATGATCGCGACGCGCATTGACGAGCCTCTGTGAATGGGATCAGCGGCGCCGGGGATCGAGCGCGTCCCGCAAGCCGTCGCCGACCAGGTTGAACGCCAGCACCGCCAGGAAGATGGCCGCCCCAGGGAACACCGCGAGCCAGGGCGCCTGAGTCAAGAAACGCTGCGCCGAGTTCAGCATGCTGCCCCAGCTCGGCGCCGGCGGCTGCTGGCCGAGGCCGAGGAAGGACAGGCTGGCCTCCGCGATGATCGCCAGCGCAATCGCCAGCGTCGCCTGCACCAGCACGGGCGGGATGATGTTCGGCGCCACATGGCGGAGCGCCACGCGCCAGGGCGGGTTGCCGACGGCGCGGGCGGCCTCGACGTAGTCGTAGGTCATGGTGTCCATGGTGGCGCTGCGGGCGACGCGGGCGAACACCGGCGCGGCCGTCACGCCGATGGCGACCATGGCGTTGGTCAGCGCCGGGCCAAGGAACGCCGCGAGGGCAATGGCCAGGATCAGGAACGGGCACGCCAGCATCGCATCCACCACCCGGCCGATCACCGCGTCCACCCCGCCGCCAGCAAACCCGGCCAGCAGGCCCACCGGCACCCCGACCCCGGCCGCGATCAGCACAGACACGACGCCGGCCAGCAAGGACGCCCGCGCGCCGAACACCACGCGGGACAGCACGTCCCGCCCGTTCTCGTCGGTGCCCATCCAGTGCTGCATCGACGGCGCCTTGCGGATGGCTGTCCAGCTGGTGGCGACGGGGTCGTAAGGCGCGATCAGCGGCGCGGCGACAGCGACCACGACAAACACGGCGATGACGACGAAGCCCAGCACCGCCGCCGGCCGCCCACGGAACCGGCGCAGGGCCAGAACTGTCGGGCTGGACCTCATGCGTCGCGCAGCCGCGGGTTGATGACGACGTACAGCACGTCGGCCAACAGGTTCAGCAGGATATACAAGCACGCCGTGACCAGCACGACGCCCTGGACGACCGGGTAGTCTCGGTTGAACACTGCATCCACGACCAGCTTGCCGAACCCTGGGATGCTGAACACCTGCTCCGTCAGCACCGCGCCGGACAGCAGCGTGCCGAGTTCGAGCGCCCCCAAGGTCACGACCGGCACCAGCGCGTTGCGGAAGGCGTGGCGCAGCACGACGACCCACTCGTTCAGGCCTTTGGCCCGCGCCGTCCGCACGAAGTCCTGGTCGAGCGTCGTCAGCATGGCGCTGCGGGTGTGGCGCATCAGGATGGCGGCGATGGCATTGCCCAGCACGAACGCCGGCATGATGGTGGTGGCCAGCGACTGCCGCCAGTCCTCGGTCAGCGGCACGTAGCCGGAGGGCGGCAGCCAGCCGAGCTTCACGGAGATCAGCAGGATCAGCATGATGCCGAGCCAGAAGTTCGGCGTGGACAGCCCGGCCAGCCCGATGAGGTTCGCGACATAGTCCCAGCCGGTGTTGCGCTTCACCGCTGACAGGATGCCCGCCGGCACGCCGATGCACAGCGCGATCCCGAACGCCATCGCGGCGAGCTGCAGCGTCACCGGCAGCTTGGTCAGCACCAGGGACGCCACCGGCTGGCGGATGCGCCAACTGAACCCCAGGTCGCCGCGCAGCACGTTGCCGATCCAGTGGAAGTACTGCACTGGCAGCGAGCGGTCGAGCCACAGCTCGCTGCGGATTTGCGCGAGTACGGCGGGGTCGCCCCGCTCCTCGCCCGCCAACACGACGGCCGGGTCGCCGGGCATGAGCTGCTGGAGCGCGAACACCAGGATGCTGACCAGCAGGATGGTCGGCAGAACCTGCAGCAGCCGGCCGCCGAGATGGCTGCGCATGGCTACTTCGCCAACCCGATGCCCTGCAGCCGTATGAGACCGTCCGGCACCGGGCGAAAGCCGGTCACGTGCGCCGACATGCCGACGACGTTCTTGGGATTGTTCAGGTACACGATAGGCAGGTCCTTGCTGAGTTGCTCCACGACCTGTCCATACAGCCCGCGCCGTGCTGTCACGTCCTGCACGGCCCGCGCCTGGTCTAACAGCCCGTCCACCTGTGGGTTGGCATAGTGGCTGTCGTTCAGCGCGCCGCCGCTGTGCATGAAGCTGAACAGATTGCCATCGGGATCGACCCGGCCGGACCACGCGGTGGCGAACGCCTCGAACTCGCCTCGGTTGGCCGCACTGAGCGCCGAGGCATACTCGGATGCGGTGATCTTCACGTCGAACCCGGCCTCCGCGGCCATCGCCTGCACGATCTCGCCCACCTGGCGCTGGTCTGGGTTGTTCGGTACCGTGAGCGCGACCGGCACCGGCAGCGCCGCCCCGGCCTCCTTCAGCAACGCCTTCGCCCGCGCCACGTCCCGTTCGCGCGGCTGCACGGCCTTGTCGTAGTAGGGGCTGCTGGGCGACAAGCCCTGCGACACCGGCGTGTAAAGGCCGTTATAGACGACCTGGTTGATTGCCGCCTTGTCCAGCGACAGCTCGAACGCCTGCCGCACCCGGGCGTCGCTGCCGAGCGGCGTCTTGGCGCGCGGCCCATTGCCCAGGTTGATGGTGATGCCCCAATAGCCGAGATTGTCCGATGTCACGAGGCGCAGCCGCGGGTTGCTGCGCACCGCGTCCGTGTCGGTCGGCAGGATCTGCTCCGACAACTCGATGCTGCCGGCCTGCAAGTTTGCCAAACGGATGGAACTGTCGGGGATGGGCAGGTACACCACCTGGTCCAGCTTGATCGAACCCGCATCCCAATACGCGGGAAACCGCTCCAGCACGATCCGGTCCTGCGGCACCCGCTCCACGAAGCGGAACGGCCCGGCGCAGACGGGCTTCAGGCCGAACTCCTGACCCGCCGCCTCCGCCGCCTTGGGCGACACGATCATGCCCGCCCGGTCCGTCAGTTGCGACACGAATGGCGACGACGCGGTTTTCAGCACGATGCGGACCGTGAGCGGGTCCACCACCTCGACCCGGTCCATCACGTTGATCTCGCTGCGCCGGAAGCTGCCCTGCATGGAAAGGTGGCGCTCCAGCGAGTACTTGACCGCCGCGGCGTCAAGCGTCTCGCCGTCGTGGAACACGACGCCGGGGCGCAGCTTGATGACCAGGTTTGTCGGGTCCGCCCAGGTGTAGGACAGCGCCAGTTGCGGCACGATCTCCAGTTTTTCATTGATGTCGAACAGCTTGTCGCACAGCCCGGCGAACACGATGCGGCCGGCGTAGGTGCGGGCCAGGGTGGGGTCCAGGATGTCCGGGTCCTCGCGCAACGCGATGCGCAGCGTTTGGGCCTGTGCGGCTCCGGACAGCAGCATCCCTAGACAAAGGGCCGCGAGCACTGATCTGCGCATGGTCAACTCTCCTCTGCCATGCACCCATGCCGGGCAAGGCGAGTGCTGGCAAGCGGCACTTGCCAGGTTATACCGGGCCAAGCTCAAGAAGGCTGTGCAAACCATGCGCCACCACCGGATCGCCTCCATCCCCGCCGACGGCATCGGTCCGGAGGTTGTCGCCGCCGGGCTAGAAGCGCTGGACGCGGTCGCCGCCCGCGACGGCGGGTTCCGGTTGCAGGTGGACGCCCTGGATTGGGGGTCGGAACGCTTCCGCCGCACCGGCGCGCTGATGCCAGCGGACGGATTGGAGCAGTTGCGCGGCGCGGACGCCATCCTGTTCGGTGCCGTGGGCGCCCCTGACATCCCGGATCACGTCACGCTCTGGGGCCTGCGCCTGCCGATCTGCCAGGGATTCGACCAATATGCCAACGTCCGTCCCACCCGCATCCTCCCCGGCGTCACCAGCCCGCTGCGCGGCGTTGGGCCGGGCGACCTCGATTGGCTGATCGTGCGGGAGAACAGCGAGGGCGAGTACGCCGGCCACGGCGGGCGTGCCCACCGCGGCCACCCGGAGGAGGTCGCGACCGAAACCGCCATCTTCACCCGGCGCGGCGTCGAGCGGATCATGCGCTTCGCCTTCGACGCCGCGCAGAAGCGCCCGCGCAAGCTGCTGACCGTCGTGACCAAATCGAACGCCCAGCGCCACGGCATGGTGTTCTGGGACGAGATCGCTGCTTTGGTCGCCGCGGACTACCCGGATGTGGCCTGGGACAAGGAACTGGTGGACGCCATGACCACCCGCATGGTGCGCCGGCCCGGCAGCATCGACACGGTGGTGGCAACCAACCTGCACGCCGACATCCTGTCGGACCTCGCGGCGGCGCTGGCCGGGTCGCTCGGCATCGCGCCGACCGGCAACGTCGATCCGGAGCGCCGCTACCCCAGCATGTTCGAGCCGATCCACGGCAGCGCCTTCGACATCACCGGCAAGGGCATCGCCAACCCCGTTGCTACCTTCTGGACCGCGTCGATGATGCTGGACCATTTGGGCGAAGCGTCCGCCGCCGCGCTGCTGATACGCGCGGTGGAGCAGGTCTGCGCTGCCGGCATCACGACGCCTGACCTGGGCGGCAAGGCCACCACCGCCGAAGTGACGCAGGCAGTCTGCGAGGCGATCCACGGCGCGAATGCCTAACGCCAGCCGAGCAGCGCCCGCTCCAGCCGTCCCAGCGCCCAGGCCACCAGCAAACCGAGCAGCGACAGCACGACGATGCCGGCCAGCAGGTTGTCGGTGTCATACAGGTTGCCGGCCTGCAGCACGAAGGCGCCGATGCCGCGCTCCGCCCCGATCATCTCGGCGGCGACGAGCAGGATGATGGCGATGCTGGTGGTGACGCGGAAGCCGCTGAGGATGGCCGGCAGCGCGCCGGGCAGCACGATCTTGCGCAGGATCGCGGCCCGGGACAGCCCGAAGGCCTGGCCCATCCGCACCAGGTTGCGGCTGACCGCATCGACGCCGGCGGCAGTGTTGATCACGGTCGGAAAGAACACGCCGAAGGCCAAGGTTGCGACCTTCGACCCCTCGCCGATGCCGAACCAGATGATGAACAGCGGCACCAGCGCGATCTTCGGGATGGGGAACAGCGCGGACACCACGGCCATGCCGGGGCTGCGCAGCCAGCTCGACAGGCCCACCGCGAAGCCGAGCGCCACGCCGCACACCGTCCCCAGGGTCCAGCCAATCGCCAAGCGTTGCAGCGACGCGCCCAGATGCAGCCAAAGCTCGCCGCTGAGCGCAAGCTGGTACAAGACGCGCACGATGCTGGCGGGCGGCGGCAGGAACTGCGTGGCGATCAGCCCGGCGCTCGCCCCTGCCTGCCAAAGCGCCACGATGCCCAGCAGGGTGGCCGCTGCGGCGCCCGGCACAACGCGCGGCGCGAAGCCGCGGGCACGGAACGGCACCGGGCCGGCGATGTCGCGTCCGGTGGCGGCGCCGGGGCTGTTCACGTCAGGCATGAACCCGCTCCCGCTCGGCCGCCGCCGCGTCGCCGCGGATCATGTCCCAAAGCTTCCGCTCAACCGCCAGGAGGCCAGGGTCCGCCACGTCCCGCCCGCCGATGGGCCGGTCGATCTCCACCACGGCGCGCACCCGGCCGGGACGGCGGGACAGCACGGCAATGCTGTGGCCCAGCCGCACCGCCTCGTTCAGGTTGTGCGTCACATAGACCGTCGTGGTGCCCGCCCGCTCGATCAGCCCGGCGAACTCGTACAACAGCAGCGCCCGGGTCTGCGCGTCCAGCGCCGAAAGCGGCTCGTCCATCAAGAGGCACGCGGGCCGCACTGCCAAGGCGCGAGCGATGCCGACGCGCTGCCGCATCCCGCCGGAAAGCTGCCGCGGCCAAGCGCGGGCGAACTCGGACAGGCCGGTGAGCGCCAGCACCTCCGCCACCCGCGCGTCCCGCTCGCGGCGCGGCAGCCGCCCTTCCAGCACGAGCGACACGTTTCCCGCCACGCTGCGCCAGGGCAACAGCGCGAAATCCTGGAACACGGGGGTCAGCGGGTTCAGGCAGTCCGCCGCGACACGCCCCTCCATCCGCACCGTGCCGGCCGTGGGGGCGATCAGGCCGCCCATGATGCCCAGCAGCGTGCTCTTGCCGCAGCCGGACGGCCCGATCAGCACCAGCACCCGGCCAGCCTCGGCCACCAGGTCAATCCCATCCAGCACCGGCAAAGCGTCGTAGCGATGGCCGACGCCGCAGACCGACAGCCGGACGCTGGACCCGTTCATGGCGTGGGGAGCGCGCCGATGAACCGCGTGTCGATCACGTCCGCCGGCTCGATCTGGCCCTTGACCAGGCCTTGCCCAGTGAACCAACGGAGCTGCGCCGCCACGTCCTGCACGTCGAGCCGGGCGTCCTCGTCGTAGTAGCCGACACCCTCCTCGATCTTCCGCGGTCCATCGGGGTCGCCGGCATAAACGTATTTCTGGATCAAGGGGACCAGCGCCGCGCTCTTGGCATCCCGCACCGGCTTGCCCGCCGCATCCAGCCGCAGGAAGCCGTCGCGGTAGTCGGCGACCCCACGTTGGTAGGCGTGGGCGAAGCGGCGCAGCGTGTCAGGCCGTTTCTCCACCATTTGGCTCGGCGCGAACACGGCGGTGATCTGATACGGCACGAGGTCGCCGGCCCAGCCGATGATGCGCGCCTCTCCCGAGGCGTCCAGCGGCCGGGCCATCGAGGCGATCGCCATCGTCGCATCCACCTGCCCGGTCCGCACGGCGGCCACCATGTTGCCGATCTGCTGCAGTGGGCGAAGCGTCAGGCTCTTGAGCGGAAATCCTTCCCGCTCCGCGATCCGCCCGGCCATGTAGTGGAACGACGACCCGAACTGCGTGATGCCGACGCTGTGCCCGGCCAATTGCGCCGCCGAGGTCAGCCCGGCGTCATACGCCTTGCGCGACGCGAGGATCGCCGTCCCCTCGTAGCCCGGCTGCTCATGCAGCCCGCCGCCGATCACCTTCAAGGTGCCGCGCCCGGCCAGGCTGAAGAACCCTCCGGTCAGCGCGGTGATCCCTACGTCGATGTCGCCCGACACCGCCGCGGCGGCGATGGGCTGCGCCGCCTCGAAGAAGCGGAAGCTGGCGTCCAGGCCCTCGTCGCGGAAATAGCCGCGCTCCATGGCGATGTAGAGCGGCGCCGGGGACAGCGTGTGCAGCAGGCCGATGCGCAGCACATCCGCCGCCCGCGCCGGCGCCACGGCCCACAGCAGGGCAGCTGCGAAGCAAAGCAGGGCGGCTGATCGGCGCATCCGGGTTCCTTCTTGGTCGCACGTCCCCATGCCACACCGGGGCCGGGTTGCACAGGAAGGAGGGGCCGCCCATACCCTGGACATGGCCCCTCCTTTGCTGCTGCTCCAGAACATCCGCTTGTCGCTCGGCACCGCGCCGCTGCTGGACGGCGCCGAGCTTGGGGTAGGCGCGGGCGAGCGCATTTGCCTCGTCGGGCGCAACGGATCGGGCAAGTCAACTTTGCTCAAGGTCGCCGCCGGGCTGCTGCAGCCGGACGCCGGCACGCGCTTCCTGCAGCCCGGCACCACCGTGCGCTACTTGCCGCAGGAGCCGGACCTGTCCGGGTTCACCACGACGCTCGACTACGTGGAGGCCGGTATGGGGCCGGGCGACGACCTGCACCGGGCGCGCACCTTGCTGGACCAGCTCGGCATGACCGGCGCGGAGGACCCCGCGCACCTGTCGGGCGGCGAGAAGCGGCGCTGCGCCCTCGCCCGCACGCTCGCCCCCTCCCCCGACCTGCTGCTGCTGGACGAGCCGACCAACCACCTGGACCTGCCGGCCATCGAGTGGCTGGAAGGGGAGTTGGCTGGACTGCGCGCCGGGCTGGTGCTGATCAGCCATGACCGGCGCATGTTGGAGAAGCTGTCCCGCAGCATCGTCTGGCTCGATGGCGGCACCACCCGGCGTATCGACCGCGGCTTCGCCCACTTCGAGGCCTGGCGCGACGAGGTGGAGGAACAGGCCGAGCGCGACCAGCACAAGCTCGGCCGGCAGATCGCCCGGGAAGAGGATTGGCTGCGCTACGGCGTCACCGCTCGGCGCAAGCGCAACGTGCGCCGGCTGGGCGAGTTGGGCGCGCTCCGGCAGAAGCGGCGGGAGATGGGCGGCGGCGACACCGCGCTGCGTCTGGTCGCGACCGAAGCCGACCTGTCGGGCAAGCTGGTCGCGGTCGCGGATCACGTCGGCAAGGCGTTCGACGCTACGCCCGTTGTGCGCGACCTGACGCTGCGGGTGCTGCGCGGCGACCGCCTAGGCATCGTCGGCCCCAACGGCGCCGGCAAGACGACGTTGCTGAAACTGCTGACCGGGGCGGAGCCGCCGGACAACGGCGAGGTGAAGCTCGGCACCAACCTGGCGGAGGTGACGCTCGACCAGCAGCGTGCCAGCCTCGACCCGGGCGCGACGCTCGCGGACACGCTGACGGCGGGCGGCGGCGACACCGTGGTCGTGGGCGGCGAGCGCCGGCACGTGATCGGCTACATGAAGGATTTCCTGTTCAAGCCGGAGCAGGCCCGCACCCCGGTCGGCGTGCTGTCAGGCGGCGAGCGCGGACGGCTGATGCTCGCCTGCGCCATGGCCCGGCCCTCCAACCTGCTGGTGCTGGACGAGCCAACCAATGACCTCGACCTGGAAACGCTCGACCTGTTGCAGGAGATGCTGTCGGAGTATCCCGGCACCGTGCTGCTGGTCAGCCACGACCGCGACTTCCTCGACCGCGTGGTGACAAGCACCCTGGCGGCGGAGGGCGGCGGGCGGTGGACCGAGTATGCCGGCGGCTACAGCGACATGCTGGCCCAGCGCGGCCAGCCGGAGGCGGCGGCGCCGGAGCGCGCACGGAGCAGCAGCCCGAAGCCGCCGTCCCGCCCATCCTCCAGCCGCAAGATGACGTTCAAGGACAAGCACGCGCTCGAAGCCCTGCCCAAGCAGATCGCGGCGACGGAAGCCGAGGTTGCGCGCCTGCAAAAGCGGCTCGCCGACCCCGACCTGTACCGCCGCGATCCCGCCGCCTTCCGCACGGCCACCGAGGCGCTGACCCAAGCGCAAGCCAGCCTTGCCGAGCTTGAGGAACGCTGGCTCGCTTTGGAGTTGATGCGGGAGGAACTGGAAGCGTAGGCTCCAGCGCATGATACGGACTGTCTTGCTGCTATCCCTGCTGATCCTGTCCGGCTGCGGCTTGGTCGCCGCGCCGTGCCGTATAACCTCGGCAGCGTTGAAGATCGTGCCGGTCGTGGGCCACGTCGCAGCGGCGCCGACCGACGCTTGCGCGGATGTGATCGACTGACCAGCACGCGGCGCGTCTGCACCAGGCGAACGGCTTCCTAACTCCCCTCTGTCGCTGTTCGGAGGTTGGCGTCATGGCCCAGGTTACGATCTACGGCCTTCGAGGCTCGCTGGAGCATGATCGGGCGGCGCTCTCTGAGGCCATACACTCATCCGTCATGCAGGCCTTTGAGTATCCGGCCGAGAAGAAGTTTCACCGCTTCATCGCATTGGACAAAGCTGACTTCATCTACCCGCCTGACCGCTCAGACCGTTACACAATCGTTGAATTCAGCATCTTTGAGGGCCGTTCGGTCGAAGCCAAGAAGCTTCTGATCAGGCTGCTTTACCAGCACGTGCCCCAGCTTGCAGGCATCAGCCCTCAAGACCTTGAGATCACCATCTTTGAAACGCCCCGCCATGCCTGGGGCATCAGAGGCCTGCCGGGCGATGAGGTCGGCCTGAACTACAAAGTTGAGGTTTGACTGCTCGCACGGGAAGCTTCCGCGGCAGGAGGGAATGAGGAATGAACCCTGACACGAAGCGCCGCTTGCTGGAGGCCAGCACCGCGACCCTCACCACCCAACTCTTCAAGCGCGGCCTGCGCAACGCCTTCATGCAGGGCGTCCGCCGGCTGGGTCCGCCCGGCCCCAACATGGTCGGTCCGGCGATGACGCTCCGCTACATCCCGGCGCGCGAGGACCTCGACCACCTTGGCGTGTTCGCCGATCCCGAGCACCCGCAGCGCAAGGCGGTGGAGACCGCCCGGCCCGGCTGCGTCCTGGTGCAGGACTGTCGCGGCGATGCGCGGGCAGCGTGCGGCGGCGAGATCCTGATGACCCGGCTCCAAGTGCGGGGCGCCGCCGGCATGGTCACGGATGGCGGGCTGCGCGACAGCGGCCCCATTGGCGCGATGTCCATGCCGGTGTTCTGCGCCGCGCCTTCCGCCCCGCTGAACCTCGTGCTGCACCACGCGGCCGAGATCGACGTGCCCATCGGCTGCGGCGGCGTGGCGGTCTATCCCGGTGACATCATCGTAGGCGACGCGGACGGCGTGGTGGTGCTCCCGGCCGGCATCGCGGACGAAATCGCCGAGCAGGCGGCCGAGCAGGAGCGCATGGAGCGCTTCGTCCTGGAGCGCATCGCCGCCGGCGCCCCGCTGCCCGGCACCTACCCGCCCAACGCCGAGACGCAGGCCGCCTACGCTGCGTGGCGCGCTCGGCAGGGCTGAGCGCGCGCCCCCTCGACTCCGGGCGCGCCTGCCTAAATAAAGGCGCACCAAGAGAGGACGAGAGATGGATCGAATTGACGTTGCTGGTTTGCAGGTTGCGGCCGATCTGCATGGCTTCATTGCCGAGGCGCTGCCGGGCACCGGCGTCGAGGCCGACGCGTTTTGGACCGGTTTTGCCGCACTGGTGCGTGACCTGGCGCCGCACAATGCCGAGTTGCTCGCCCGGCGCAACGAACTGCAACGCCAGATCGACGAGTGGCACCTGTCCCAATCGGCCAAGCCGCACGACGCTCAGGCCTATCAGGAGTTCCTCCGCGGCATCGGCTACTTGTTGCCGGAGCCGCCGCCGTTCGAGGTCGGCACGGAAAACGTGGATGCCGAGATCGCCAGCATCGCCGGACCGCAGCTCGTCGTGCCGGTGATGAACGCCCGTTACGCGCTGAACGCGGCCAACGCGCGGTGGGGCAGCCTATATGACGCGCTGTACGGCACGGACGCGCTGCCGGAAAGCGGTGGGGCAGAGCGGGGCCGGAGCTACAACAAGGTGCGCGGCGCCGCTGTGGTGAAGCGGGCGAAGGAGGTGCTGGACCTCGCGGCGCCGCTGGCCGGGGCGTCCCACGCGGATGCGACGAGCTACGTGGTCAAGGACGGCGCGCTGCAGGTCGCGACCGGGCGCGGCACGGTCGGGCTGGCCAAGCCGGAGCAGTTCGTGGGCTACCGCGGCGAGCCTTCGGCCCCCAGCGCGATCCTGCTGCGCAACAACGGCCTGCACCTCGAGATCGGTATCGACCGCAGCCATTCCATCGGCCAAAACGACCCGGCGGGCGTCGCCGACGTGCTGCTGGAATCCGCCCTCACCACGATCCAGGACTGCGAGGACAGCGTCGCCGCCGTTGATGCGGCCGATAAGGTCATCGTGTATCGCAACTGGCTCGGCCTGATGCAGGGCACGCTCTCAGCGTCGCTGGAGAAGAACGGCAAGCAGATCGTGCGCCGGCTGAACCCGGATCGCGAGTACACGGCGCCGGACGGTGGCGCGCTGGTCCTGCCGGGCCGCAGCACCATGCTGATCCGCAACGTCGGCCACCATATGTACACGGACGCCGTGCTGACCGCGGAGGGTGCGGAGGTCCCGGAAGGCATGTTGGATGCGGCGGTCACGTCGCTGATCGCCATGCATGACCTGCGCGCCGCCGGTCCGGTCCGCAACAGCCGGGCGGGGTCGGTCTACATCGTCAAGCCGAAGATGCACGGGCCGGAGGAGGTCGCCTTCGCCGCGGAAATCTTCGCGCGGGTCGAGTCCATGCTCGGCCTCCCGCCCAACACCCTGAAGATGGGCATCATGGACGAGGAGCGGCGCACCAGCGCCAACCTCGCCGCCTGCATCCACGCCGCGCGCGACCGGGTCGCGTTCATCAACACCGGCTTCCTCGACCGCACCGGGGACGAAATCCACACCTCGATGGAAGCGGGCACCATGGTCCGCAAGAACGAGATGAAGGGCACCGCCTGGATCAAGGCATACGAGGACCGTAACGTGGACATTGGCCTGGCTTGCGGCCTGCGCGGCCGGGCGCAGATCGGCAAAGGCATGTGGGCGGCGCCGGACCGCATGGCGGAGATGCTGGAGCAGAAGATCGGCCATCCACGCGCCGGGGCGAACACCGCCTGGGTCCCCTCCCCCACCGCCGCCACCTTGCACGCCCTGCATTACCATCAGGTGGACGTGGCCGCCCGGCAGGCGGAGCTGGCCGGGCACCCGCGCGGCACGCTTTCCGACCTGCTGTCCATCCCCGTCGCCGACCGCCCGAACTGGGCGCCGGACGACGTGCAGCAGGAGTTGGACAACAACGCCCAGGGCATCCTCGGCTACGTCGTCCGCTGGATCGACCAGGGCGTCGGCTGCTCCAAGGTGCCGGACATCCACGACGTGGGCTTGATGGAGGACCGCGCGACGCTGCGCATCTCCAGCCAGCACATCGCCAACTGGCTGCACCACGGCATCGTGACGGAGGCGCAGGTGACGGAAACCCTGCGCCGCATGGCCGGGGTCGTGGACCGGCAGAACGCCGGCGACTCTGCCTACTGCCCGATGGCGGCCAACCTCGACGGCCCCGCGTTCCAGGCCGCCTGCGACTTGGTGTTCAAGGGCCGCACGCAGCCGAACGGCTACACCGAGTTCATCCTGCACGCCCGGCGGCGGGAGGCGAAGGCGGCCTGACGCCAGCCGGATCACGTTTATGGAAACCCGGGGCAGCTCCGCTCGTTAGGTGTTGTAACGAGTGGTGCTGCATTAGGAGCCGGGCCATGAGCCTTATCGTGATCGTCGTCGTCCTCGTCGTGCTGTTCGGCGGCGGCGGGTTTTACGGCTACAACCGCGGTTATTACGGCGGGCGCGGGTACGGCGGCGGCCTGGGGCTGCTGTTGCTGCTTCTGATCCTGTTCCTGCTGTTCGGGCAGGGCCGCTACTACTAGAGTTCGGCCGCCGGCTCCGGCTGCGCACTGATGCGGGACACCCGGCGACCGTCCATCTCCACCACCTCAAACCGCCAGCCGCCGAACACGATCCGGTCGCCGATGCGCGGCAGCCGGCGCAGCAAGGCCAGCAGCAGCCCGGCGAGGGTATGATAGCTGCCCGCAGCCGGCAGGTCCGGCAACTCCAACCGTGACTTGATCTCATCGACCGGCATCGCGCCATCGAGCAGCATAGCGCCCGCCACCGCGGTCTCCCCTTCCGCCAGCACAGCGGTTGGGTCGGCCGGCTCCCCCACAATAGCTTGCAGCACGTCGGACGCCGTCACCAAGCCTTCGAAGCTGCCGTACTCGTCCATCACCAGCGCGAGGCCAAGCGGTTCGCCCTTTAATCGCTCCAACGCGTCGAGCGCGGTCACGGTGTCGGGGATCACCATCGGCTTGCGCAGCGTCGCCGAGACCGAGACTTCGCCGCCGTCCAGCAGGCGGTCGAGAATGTCCTTGGCCTGCACGACACCTACCACGTTGTCGATGGACTGCTCGCACACCACGAACCGGCTGTGCGGCGTGGCTTTCAGCGTGGCCGCGATGTCGCGCGGCGCGTCGGTGCGGTCGATCCATGCCAACTCGGTCCGCGGCGTCATGATCGCGCGCACCGGCTTGTCCGCCAAACGGAGCAGGCGCTCAATCATCTCGTGCTCCTCGGTTTCCAGCACGCCTTCCTCGGCCCCCTCGGCGAGCAATGCCTTCAACTCCTCCTCCGTCACCGCCTGCCGCTCATCGGTGTGGGCGCCGAACAGCCGCAGCACCAGGCTGGACGACTTGCCGAGCACCCAGACGACCGGCCCGACGATGCGCGACAGCCGCGCCAGCGGACCCGCCACGGCCGCCGCCACCTGCTCCGGCCGGCGCAGCGCCAACTGCTTGGGCACCAGCTCGCCCAGCACGAGCGTCAAGTAGGTCGTCAGCACCACGACGATGGCGAGCGAAAAGCTGGGAGCGAACGGCTCGAGCGAGGGAATGGTGAGGAACCACGCTTCCAGCTTGGCGGTGATCCGTGCGCCGCCGAACACCCCGGCAAGCACGCTGACCAGCGTGATGCCGACCTGCACGGTGGGCAGGAAGCGCTGCGGGTCCTCCGACAGCAGCCGCGCGGTGGCGGCACCGGCCACGCCTTGCCGCTCCATCACGGTCAGCCGGGCGCGGCGGACGGAGACCAAGGCCAGCTCGCTCATGGCAAACAGGCCGTTGAGCACGACCAGCAAAAGCACGACGAGCAGTTCGAGGCTGATTTCCATGCGCCCCAGCATAGGCCGCCGCGGGAAAAAGGTCAGGGCCTGCCTTGTTTCGGACACGATATGGCCCGATGGTGGCCGCACTGCCGTCATAGAAAACAGGCTCTGCCATCCGGATGCTCCGTCATGCCTGATTGCTCCCCTCCACTGCCCATGGTTTCGATCCATGTCCCGATCTGCAACGAGCCGCCGGACCGGGTGCGCAGCGCCCTGGCGTCGCTTGCCGACCTGGATTACCCGGCGTACGAAGTGCTGGTCGTGGACCACAACACGCCCGATCCCGGCGTGTGGGAGCCGGTAGCGAAGGAGTGCGCCCGCCGCGGCGCCCGGTTCCGCTTCTTCCACTTGGGAGCCTGGCCCGCCGGCCGGGCCGGCGCGTTGAATTTCGCCCGCGTGCAGGCCACCGACCGGGCGGAGGTCGTGGCCGTGCTCGAACCCGGCGCCCCAGTGGCGCGCAACTGGCTGCAGGACGCCGTGCCGGAGTTCGCCGACCCGCGGGTGGGCGTCGTGCGGTCGCCTTGCCTCCTGCGCAAGGCGGCGTTGGACGGCGTCGGCGGTTGGGCGGAATGGACGGTCGCCGAGGACGCCGCGCTCGACCTCGCCTTGTCGCAGGCGCGTTGGCTTTCGGCGGAGCCGGCGGCGCCCGTCGAGCGCGGCCCGGCCGACTTCGCGGACGCCCGCCAGCGCACCGCGCGCCTAGCCTACGGCGCGGCGCAGATCGCCCGCAGGCATTGGCTGCTGCCACTGTTCGACCGCACGCTGGCCTGGCCGCAGCGTTGGCGCGCGGTCGCGGGCTGGCTCCCTCCGGCGGGCGACGCGCTCGGCGTGCTGCTCCTGTGGATCAACCTGGCGCTGTCGTTCGGCCTCGTCGTGTCGCCCGGGCGTGACGTTTGGAGGACGCTGTGCGGGCTGCTGGCAGTCGGCTTGCTCGCGTGCAAGCTGGCCCGTGTGCGCCACGCCCGGTTCGACGCGATCCTCACAAGCCTGGCGTTGAGCCACGCGGGCGGCCGGGCGTTTTGGAACGGCCTATTGGGCAAGGGCGTGCCCTGCCAAGACGGTGCCCACCCGGAGCTTGCGCCAGCCCAGACCGGCAGCTTGCGGTCTGAGGAGCTTGCCCTGCTGCTGGCAATCGGGGCCGCCCTGGCCGGGGTCGCGGCCGTGCACGATGCGTCCTGGCAGGCCGCCGTCTGGTGCGTTGTGCTGCTCGTGCAGTCCATGCCCTACCTCGCCGCGGTGTTCCTGGCGTGGCAACCTGCGCTGGCCGCACGGCGGCGCCAGGCGCGGCGCCCGGGCCTCGGCAGAGTTGCGCGATCCGGAAGCGGCGATTAAGCCGCAGGGGGCCAACACCCCTCGCCTCCTGGAGCCTGCCATGACCCGGCCGCTGCCGCCCTTCGCCATCGTGCTGGGATTAGCCGGCCTGCTGCCCTTCGTGCTGTGCAGCCTGGGCGCGCTCAGCCTGTCGAGCGACGGCGCGACCCGATCGCTGCTTGCCTTGGTGGCGTACGGCGCGACCATCCTGGCGTTCCTGGGCGGGGTGCATTGGGGCTTCGCGCTCGATGAGGGCGGCACGGCATCCGAACGGGTGCAGCGCCTCCGGTTCGGCCTGGGCGTCGTGCCGTCGCTGATCGGCTGGGCGGCGATGCTGGTGACGTTCATCGGCCTGCCCACCACGGGACTGCTGGTGCTGACGGCCGGGTTCGTCGCGACCACCGTGGTGGAAGGGCAGGCCGCCCGGCGCGGCTTGATGCCGCAGCGCTACATGTGGCTGCGCTGGGGGCTGTCGGTCGTCGTCGTTCTCTGCCTGGTGTCCGTCAGCCTGATCCGGGCGTTTGGCGGCCGGGTGGTGCTGTAGCGACGGCATTCGGCTTCACGCAGGCGTGCGAATCATGCAAATTGGGCGTCACGCAACGCCCTCTGTGTGTTACGCTGATAAAACGACAGAGCCGGTTGTGAGGTGCAGATGAAGGTGTTCTGGGACCCGGCGCAGCGTCTGCACGCCCCGCGCTTTTTCCTGCAACGCGGCGTCGTGCGCGCCAATTTCGAAGTGCCGGCCCGGGCCGAGGCGTTGCTGGACGGCTGCCGGGCGCTCGGCCTATCCCTTGACCTGCCCACCCCGGTGGACCGCACGGCGCTGGAAGCGGTGCACGCGCCCGCCTACCTGGACTTCCTGCGCGACGCCCCGGCCGCCTGGGACCGCCTGCCCGACCACGGGCCGGAACTGGTGCCCAACATCCATCCCTCCCCGGAGATGCTGGCCAACGGCGCGCAGCCGAGTCCGACGGTCCTCGGCCAGCTTGGCTGGTTCACCGCCGACATGTCTTGCCCCATCGCCGCGGAAACTTGGCCCGCCGCCATGGCGGCCGCCGCGTGCGCCGTGGCGGCGGCGGACGTAGTGGCAGAGGGCGGTACGGCCTATGCCCTGACGCGCCCGCCGGGACACCACGCCTACCCGGCCCGGGCCGGCGGGCATTGCTACCTTAACAACGCCGCCATCGCCGCGCAGCGCCTGCGGGACCGTGGCGCGGCGCGCGTCGCCGTGCTGGACATCGACAGTCATCACGGCAACGGCACGCAGGGCGTGTTCTGGGACCGCGGCGACGTGCTGTTCGTGTCCGTGCACGGCGACCCTAGCGGCTATTACCCTTGGTATGTCGGCCACGCCGGGGAGCGCGGCGCCGGGCCAGGCGCCGGGTGCAACCTGAACCTG
Organism: uncultured Acetobacteraceae bacterium; assembly: GCA_964247405.1. Classification (GTDB taxonomy): domain Bacteria; phylum Pseudomonadota; class Alphaproteobacteria; order Acetobacterales; family Acetobacteraceae; genus CAHJXG01. Next base: position 1,961 of record CAXTUQ010000035.1, on the reverse strand, counting down.
CCGCTGCCGGCCGGAACCGCGGATGCCGGCTGGCTCGACGTGCTGGACGCCGGGCTGGTGGCGGTCCGGCAGTTCCGCGCCGACGCGCTCGTGCTCAGCTTGGGTTTCGATCCGTCGAAGGACGAGCCATTGGGCACCCTGCAAGTGACGGAGGACGGCTTCGCCCAGGCCGCGCGGCGCATTGCGGCGCTGCGCCTGCCGACGGCGATCATCCAGGAAGGCGGCTACAACACCGCCCTGCTCGGCACGCTGCTGCAAACGTTCCTCTCGGCCTACGGCGCGTGAGCCTCGCCCGCGTCCGCAGCTTCGCCTTCAGCGGCATCGAGGCTGTCCCGGTCGAGGTCCAGGTGCAAATCTCCTCCGGCCTGCCCGCCTTCCTGGTGGTGGGCCTGCCGGACAAGGCGGTGGGCGAAGCGCGGGAGCGGGTGCGCGCGGCGCTGACCGCCATGGGCCTGTCGCTGCCGCCCAAGCGCGTGCTGATCAACCTGGCTCCGGCGGACCTGCTGAAAGAGGGCAGCCATTTCGACCTGCCGATCGCGCTCGGCGTGCTGGCCGCCATGGAAGTGCTGCCGCGCGACGAGGTCGCGGGCTACGCGGCGCTCGGCGAACTCTCGCTCGACGGCGCCATTCATGCGGTCGCCGGGGTGCTGCCGGCCGCGATGTCGGCGTCGGCCCGCGACCTCGGGCTGATTTGCCCGGCGTCGCAAGGCGGGGAAGCCGCCTGGGCCGGGCGGATCGAGATCCTGGCGGCGCCCGACCTGCTGTCGGTCATCAACCATTTCCGCGGCAGCCAGGTGCTGTCGCCGCCCGAACCTGCCGGCACGCAGCCGGGCGAGGCCGGGCCGGACCTGGCCGAGGTGCGCGGCATGGAGACGGCCAAGCGCGCCTTGGAGATCGCCGCCGCCGGCGGCCATAACATGATGCTGATCGGCCCGCCCGGCGCGGGAAAATCCATGCTCGCCGCCCGGATGCCCTGGCTCCTGCCCGACCTGCGCCCAGTCGATGCACTGGAGGTCAGCATGATCCACAGCGTGGCCGGGCTGCTGGAGGGCGGGCGGCTGGTCATGCGTCCGCCCTACCGCGAGCCGCACCACGGCGCGTCGCAGGCAGCGCTCACCGGCGGCGGTCAGCGCGCCAAGCCCGGCGAGGTGAGCCTGGCGCACCGCGGCGTGCTATTCCTGGACGAGTTGCCCGAATTCCCCCGCCCGGCGCTGGAAGCGTTGCGTCAGCCGCTGGAAAGCGGGCGCACCACCGTGGCCCGCGCCCTGGCCCACGTCACCTACCCCGCCCGCTTCCAGCTCATCGCCGCGATGAATCCGTGCCGGTGCGGCTATCTCGGCGACGCCGCCCGCGCGTGCAGCCGTGCGCCGCGCTGCGGGGAGGACTACCTGTCCCGCATCAGCGGCCCGCTGCTGGACCGCATCGACGTCACTATCCACGTCCAGCCGGTGCCGCCCACAGAGCTGTCCCGCGCGCCGCCCGGCGAGCCGACCGCCGCGGTGGCCAGCCGCGTCGCCACGGCCCGCGCGGCGCAGACCACCCGCTACGGCGCCGATGGCCCGGCAAGCAACGCCGAGGCCGAACTGGGCCTGATCGAGCTGCAGCCGGAGGCCCGGCAACTGGCCGAGAGCGTCGCCGACAGGCTGCGCCTGTCCGCCCGTGGCTTCACCCGGGTGCTGCGCGTCGCGCGCACCATTGCCGACCTGGCGGGCACGGCCCAGGTACGCCGGGCCGACGTGGCGGAGGCGCTGGCCTACCGCGCCCGAATCCCCGGCCGCCCGGGCTAACCCTCGTTGCGGAAGGCGTCGGCGATGCGGCGCACCCGGCCGGTGCCATCGACCAGCAGCACGTCGAACCGCACACCGGCGCGGCCCCAGCCGGGATTGTCGGCCAGGGCGATCTCGCCCGCGGCCAGCAGCCGGGCGCGCTGGCGCGGTCCCAGTGCAGCGGCGGCCGAGAGC
>CAXTUQ010000034.1:0-19869 GCA_964247405.1 uncultured Acetobacteraceae bacterium | reverse complement strand
GCACGGACCTGACGAGCACCTGCTGGCCGCGCCGGCGCGGGAGGGCATCGCGGCCTTCGCCGGGCTGTGGTGGGATTTGGGGGAGGGCGGGACGCCCGTATCCGGGAGTGGTGGGCGCGACAGGGATTGAACCTGTGACCCTTCGCGTGTGAAGCGAATGCTCTACCGCTGAGCTACGCGCCCAAGCCTTAGCCGGGGTTGCAAGGGCTGGCTGTGTAAGGGCCGGGTCCCGCCGGTGTCAAGTTGCAGCAGCGCCGATTTGGCCCAACATTGGCGGAATGAAGTATCCCGTTGCTGCCCTGCTCCTGCTTTGCCTGTCCCCGGCCACCCACGCGCAGCCGGTCAACGCGCATTACGCCGCTTACTCCACTGGGCTGAACGTGTTGAACTTGAACGCTGAATTCGCCATCAGTCCGCGCGACTACCGGGTGCATCTGACCTATCACACCGCCGGCACGGTCGGCCTGCTCGTTTCGGCGGAGCAGGACACCGTGGTCGAGGGCGTTTTCAACGGCGACCGCCCCGCGCCTCGGCGCTTCTACAGCTTCGGCCATTTTCGCGGGCGCCCCCGCGTCACCCAGATCGACTATCCCAAGGGCCAGCCGGAAATCCGCACACTGACCCCGCCCAACGAGGAGGAGCGCGAGCAGGTCGCCCCCGCGGACCAGGCCGGCACGATCGACAGCGTGAGCGCCATGGCGCAACTGGTGCGCCAGGTGAACGCGACCGGCCGGTGCGAGGGGCATTCCCGCACCTATGACGGGCGCCGGCTGGCCGAGCTGACCGCGCGCACCGCCGGGCGCGAGGTGCTGGAACAGACGAGCCGCTCCAGCTTCGCAGGCACAGCGCTGCGCTGCGATTTCGAGGGCCGGCAGCTCGCAGGCTTCCGGCTGGATGCGGACCGGACGGCGGCACAGCGTCCGCGGCGCGGCACGGCCTGGTTCGCCGCAGCATCGCCCGGCGCCCCAATGATTCCGGTGCGCATCCAGTTCGAAACGGACCTCATCGGCAACCTGACGATGTACCTAGCCCCGCCCGAGTAGCCCCCGTGCCAGCCCGGCAACCTCTGGGAACGCCTGCGCCGTCGCCGCTATCTCCGCCGGGGCCGCGCCGTAGCCCCAGGCCGCGAAGATGCACGGCACCCCGGCCCCGGCAGCCGCCTGAACGTCGTTGTGGTGGTCGCCGACCATCACCGCCGCGTCGGCGCGGCCCCCCGCGTCTGCCAAGGTCGAAAGCAGGTGCTGGGGGTCCGGCTTGCGGGTGCGATAGCTGTCGCCGCCGCCCACGGCGGCGAACAATTCCAGCACGCCCAACGATGCCAGCAGCTCGCGGGCTGCGGCGACGGGCTTGTTGGTGCAGACCGCCAGGCGCCACCCGTCGGCCGTCATGGCGCGCAAGGTCGGCTCGACCCCGGGGAACAGGCGCGACCCGTCGGCGACGTTCGCGGTGTAGTCGGCCAGCAGCGCCTGCACATCGGCCGGGGTCGCTTCCCGGCCCCGCGCCGCCATGCCCCGGCGCACCAGCACGGCGGCGCCGTCGCCGATCATGGGGATGACCTCCGCGGTCGAGAGCGCCGGAAGCTTGTGCGAGTCCATCAGGCGGTTCAGGCTGGCCAGCAGGTCGGGCACGGTGTCCACCAGCGTCCCGTCGAGGTCGAGCAGCAGCGTCGGTTCCATGAGGCGCTCCGAAGGGTCAACATGGCCTTTGACATGGGCGCGGGCTGAACGCTACCCATCGTTGCATGACAACAACTGCCGTCCTGCTGGCCGCCGGGCTGGGCACCCGCATGAAGTCCGCGTTGCCGAAGGCGTTGCACCCCATCGCAGGACGCCCGATGCTGCAACACTTGATCGCAAGCTGCACGGAGGTCTTCGACCGCATCGTGGTGGTGGTCGGCCCGGGCATGGAGGCGCTGGCCCGCGCCGCAGCACCTCACCCCGTCGTCGTGCAGGCGGAGCGGCTGGGCACCGCCCACGCGGCGCTGCAGGCGGCGGAGCAGTTCGGCGATGGCGACGTGGCGGTGCTGTACGCCGACAACCCGCTTATCCGGCCTGCGACGCTGCGGCGCCTGCTGGAGCGCCGGCGCGCGGCGGCGGCATTGGCGCTGCTGGCGATGCGCCCCGCCGACCCCGGCCGCTATGGCCGCGTGCTGACCCAGGGCTGCGACGGGGAGGGCGACGGCGTCGAGCGCGTCGTGGAGTGGACCGACGCGACGGAGGCCGAGCGCGAAGTCGGGCTGTGCAACGCGGGCGTGCTGTGCGCCCCCGCCGCTGACATGCTCCGCTGGCTGCGGCAGGTGCAGCCGGGGGCCGCGGGCGAGTTCTACCTGCCGGACTGCGTGGCGCTGGCCCGCGGCGAGGGGCAACGCGTCATCGCCGTAGAAGCGCCGTTCGAGGAGCTGCGCGGCATCAACTCGCGCGCCGAGCTGGCAGAAGCGGAGGCGACGGTGCAGGGTTGGCTTCGCCGGGCCGCGATGGACGGCGGCGCGACGCTGACCGCGCCGGACACGGTGTTCTTCAGCGCCGACACCACGCTCGCGCCTGACGTGGTGGTGCAGCCGCATGTGGTGTTCGGCCCCGGCGTCAGCGTCGCGTCCGGTGCCGAGATCCGCGCCTTCAGCCACCTGGAGGGTTGCGAGGTCGGGCCGGGCGCGCTGATCGGCCCCTATGCCCGGCTGCGTCCCGGCACCGTGGTGGGGCCGGGCGCGCATGTCGGCAACTTCGTGGAGCTGAAGGCAACCCATCTCGGCGCGGGGGCCAAGGCGAACCATTTGAGCTACCTGGGCGACAGCACGGTCGGACCCGGCACCAACATCGGTGCCGGCACCATCACCTGCAACTACGACGGCTTCGCCAAGCACCGCACCACGATTGGCGCCGGGGTGTTCGTCGGCACCTCTGCCGTGCTGGTGGCGCCCGTCACGCTGGGCGACGGCAGCTTCGTCGCGGCCGGCAGCGTCCTGACGGCGGACGTGGCGCCGGACGCGATGGCGTTCGGCCGGGCGCAGCAAGTCGAGAAGCCCGGCCGCGCGGCGGTCTTCCGGGCGGCGCGGAGCAAGGGGCGCTGAGCCGTCGGCCCCGGCTGACATCCGGCCTCCACGCGCCTATCTTCCGTGCAAACGGAGGAATCCCCCATGCTGAACCCCACCGCGCCATTCCCGCTCAATGACCCCAGCCTGTTCCGCCAGGCCTGCTGCATCGACGGCCAATGGGTGCAGGCCGCGAGCGGCAAGACGCTTCCAGTCCGCAACCCCGCGACCGGCACGGTGATCGGCGAAGTGCCGGCGCTCGGCGCGGCGGAAACGCGGCAGGCCATCGAGGCCGCTTCCCGCGCCTTCCCGGCCTGGCGCGCCATGCTGGCCAAGGAGCGTTCGGCCGTCCTGCGCCGGCTGTTCACGCTCATGTTGGAGAACACGGATGACTTGGCCGTCATCATGACCGCCGAGCAGGGCAAGCCGCTGGCGGAAAGCCGGGGGGAGATCGCCTACGCCGCATCGTTCATCGAGTGGTTCGCTGAGGAAGGCAAGCGGGTCTATGGCGACACCATCCCGCAGCCGCAAAAAGGCCGCCGGATTATCGTCACCAAGGAGCCAATCGGCGTGTTCGCCGCGATCACGCCATGGAACTTCCCGGCTGCGATGATCACCCGCAAGGCCGGGCCAGGCTGGGCCGCCGGCTGCACCGGGGTGATCCGCCCGGCGAGCCAGACGCCGTTCTCCGCCCTGGCTCTCGCCGTCCTGGCTGAGCGTGCCGGAATGCCCAAGGGCGTGTGCAACGTCATCACCGGGCCGAGCGGCGAGACCGGCGGCGAGCTGACCAGCAACCCCCTGGTGCGCAAGCTGACCTTCACCGGCAGCACGGAGGTCGGGTCCAAGCTGCTGGCGCAGATCGCGCCCACGGTGAAGAAGGCGAGCATGGAGCTGGGCGGCAACGCGCCGTTCATCGTGTTCGACGACGCGGACCTGGACGCCGCCGTGGTGGGCGCCATCGCCAGCAAGTTCCGCAACGCCGGCCAGACCTGCGTCTGCGCCAACCGCCTGCTGGTGCAGGACGGGGTGTACGAGGCGTTCACCGAGAAGCTCAAGGTTGCCGTCGCCGCTCTCAAGGTGGGCAACGGCATGGAGGAGGGCGTGACCCAAGGCCCGATGATCAACGCCGAGGCCGTCGAGAAGGTCGAGGCGCATATCAAGGACGCGGTTGGCCGCGGCGCCCATGTGGCAATGGGCGGCACGCGGCATGAGCTGGGCGGCTTCTTTTTCCAGCCGACGGTGCTGACGGAGGTCCCCCGCACCGCCGACATCTTCCGCGAGGAAACCTTCGGCCCGGCGGCGGCGCTGTTCCGCTTCTCGACCGAGGCCGAAGCCATCGAAATGGCCAACGACACCGAGTTCGGCCTCGCCGCCTACTTCTACGCCCGCGACGTGGGCCGCATCTTCCGCGTGGCGGAGGGGCTGGAATACGGCATCATCGGCTGCAACGAGGGCATCATCTCGACGGAGGTGGCGCCGTTCGGCGGCGTGAAGGCGAGCGGCCTGGGGCGGGAAGGCAGCAAGTACGGGATCGAGGACTACCTGGAGATCAAGTACCTGGCCCTCGGCGGGATCGGGACCTGATCCATGGCAACCTATGACTACGACCTGTTCGTCATCGGCGGCGGGTCGGGGGGCGTGCGCTGCGCCCGCATCGCCGCCGGGCACGGGGCGCGCGTCGGCATTGCGGAGGAAGCGCGCTGGGGCGGCACCTGCGTCAACGTCGGCTGCGTGCCGAAGAAGATCATGGTGCAGGCGTCCGAGTACGGGCGGCTTGCGGAGGACTCGCGCGGCTTCGGCTGGGACGCCTCGCCCGGCGTGCACGACTGGGCCGCGCTGATCGCGCACAAGGACCAGGAGATCCTGCGGCTGAACGGCATCTACACCCGGATGCTGGACGGCAGCGGCGTGACCCGGCACGAGGCGCGGGCAGTGTTCACCGGGCCGCACGCGCTGGAGGTCGGCGGCCAAACGGTGACGGCGGAGCGGATCGTCATCGCGACCGGCGGGATGCCGGCGATCCAGCCGCCCATCGAGGGCATGCACCTCGGCATCGTCTCCGACCAGGCGTTCGAGCTGCCCGCCTTGCCCCGCCGGGTGGTGATGGTCGGCGGCGGCTACATCGGCATGGAGTTCGCCGGCATCTTCCACGGCCTGGGCGCCGAGGTCGATGTCGTGTTCCGCGCGCCCTTGCCGCTGCGCGGCTTCGACCACGACCTGCGGGAAGCGCTGGCCCAAGGCGTCACCGAGCAAGGCATCCGCCTGCACCCGACCCAGACAGTGCACCGGGTCGAGCCGGCCGGCGGCGACGCCCAGCGCGTCACCTTGAGCAACGGCCATGTCATCGAGGCCGATTTGGTGTTCTTCGCCGTGGGCCGGGTGCCGAAGACCGCGGGCCTTGGCCTGGAGGACGCGGGCGTCGCGACGGACAGCCGGGGCGCGGTGATCGTCGATGCCCACAACGCCACCAGCCAGCCGCACATCTTCGCGCTGGGCGACGTGAGCAACAAGCTGAACCTCACGCCCGTTGCCATCGCGGAGGGGCATCATCTGGCGGACCGCCTGTTCGGGCCGGGCCGGCCGCGCAGTTGGGCGCTCGATCCCGTGGCGACCGCCGTGTTCAGCAACCCGCCGCTCGCCACCGTGGGCATGACGGAGGAGCAGGCGGTGCAGCACGGCGCGATGGACATCTACATCGCGCAGTTCACCCCGATGCGCCACATCATGTCCGGCCGGCCGCGCAAGACGCTGATGAAGATGATCGTGGACCAGGCAAGCCAGCGGGTGATGGGCGTGCACATGCTGGGCGACGACGTGGCGGAGATGATGCAGGGCGTCGGCGTGGCGCTGGCCGCCGGCGCCACGAAGCAGGACTTCGACCGCACGATCGGCATCCACCCCACCAGCGCCGAGGAGTTCGTGACCATGCGGACCGTGACCCGGGTGGCGCCCGCGGCGAAGCTGCCGGAGGCCGCGGACTAGCGCGCCCGGCTGGCATCCGCCGGAGACGGTGGTAAGCTGGCCCATGCGGAAAGGACGGAGAACATGACGGAAGCGGTCTGGACGCCGGCAAGCTGGCGGGCGCGGCAGGTGCTCCAAGGGCCGGCCTACCCCGACCAGGGCGCGCTGGCCGCTACCGAGGCGCGGCTGGCCAAGTACCCGCCCTTGGTGTTCGCGGGCGAGGCGCGGCGGCTGCGGGACGCGTTGGGCAAGGTGGCGAACGGCCAGGCCTTCGTGCTGCAGGGCGGCGACTGCGCCGAAAGCTTCGGCGACTTCACGGCCAACGTCATCCGCGACACCTTCCGCGTGCTGCTGCAGATGGCCGTGGTGCTGACCTTCGGCGCCAGCCTGCCGGTGGTGAAGATGGGGCGCATGGCCGGGCAGTTCGCCAAACCGCGCTCGTCGGACACCGAGACGGTCGATGGCATGGCGCTGCCGAGCTACCGCGGCGACATCATCAACGGGCCGGAGTTCACCGCCGCCGCCCGCGTCCCGGACCCGGCCCGCATGGAAACCGGCTATTTCCAGTCCGCCGGCACGCTGAACCTGCTGCGCGCCTTTGCCAGCGGCGGCTATGCCGACCTGCACCAAGTGCACCGCTGGAACCTCGACTTCGCCGCCCGCTCGCCGCTGGCCGCGCGCTACCAGGACATCGCGTCGCGCATCGACGAGACGCTGGCCTTCATGTCGGCCTGCGGCGTCGGCAGCCTGAACACGCCGCAGATGCGGGAAACGGAGTTCTACACCAGCCATGAGGCGCTGCTGCTGCCCTACGAGCAGGCGCTGACCCGGATCGACAGCACGTCCGGCGCCCCGTATGCGTGCTCCGCCCATTTCCTGTGGATCGGCGACCGCACCCGGCAGATCGACGGCGCGCATGTCGAGTTCCTGCGCGGCGTGCACAACCCGATCGGCCTCAAGGTCGGCCCGACGATGCAGCCGGACGAGCTGCTGCGTTTGATCGACGTGCTGAACCCGGAGAACGAGGCCGGGCGCCTCACCCTGATCAGCCGCATGGGCGCCGGGCGCGTGCAGGCGGCGCTGCCGCCCCTGCTGCGCGCGGTCGCCCGCGCCGGGTGCCGCGTGGTGTGGCTGTGCGACCCGATGCACGGCAACACCATCAGCACGGCGGCCAAGGTGAAGACGCGCAATTTCGACAGCATCCTGGCCGAAGTCTGCGGCTTCTTCGACGCCCATGCGGCGGAGGGAAGTTGGGCCGGCGGCGTCCACGTGGAGATGACGGGGCGGGAGGTCACGGAATGCGTCGGCGGCGCGCACCGCCTGACGGAGGCCGACCTCGGCAACCGCTACGAGACGTTCTGCGACCCACGGCTCAACGCCGAGCAGTCGCTGGAACTCGCCTTCCTGGTCGCGGCCGAGTTGAAATCCCGTCGGACGCCCGGCCGTGCCCAGGCGGTCGCCGCGCAATGACCATGGCGCAGGGACCATCGGCGATGCCGGTGATCGCCGACATCGACAACCGCACGGACGCTTATTTCAACCGCACGCGGGAGGTGATCGGTCGGTTCGGCGACAAGCGCGTGACCTACGCCTTTTTCCTGCGCCGCCCGGTGATCTCCGCACCGCGGCTGATGCTGGATTGGCTGACCGAAGTCGCGGCGCTGCGCGGCACGCGGTTCGAGTTCGACCAGGCGCACCCGGAAGGCACCTGGGTCGGCGCCGGCGAGCCGGTCGTTTATGTCACCGGCAGCTTCCACGAGTTGGCGGATTGCGAGACGATCTGTTTGCAGAAGCTCGGCGCGGCCTGCGTCGCGGCGCACAACGCCTACCAGATGTGCATGGCGCTGCCATCCGCGCGCTTCATTGCGATGGAGGCGCGGCACTGCGCCGGCGCCGAGATGCAGGACATGATGGGCTACGCCGCAAGCGTCGGCAGCGCCGCGGCGCAGCGGGAAGGCGCGCATGGCTTCATCGGCGCCTCCTCCGACCTGGCCGCGCCGTACTTCGGCGGCACGCGGGGCCTGGGCACCATGCCGCACGCCCTGATCGGCTACGCCGGGTCCACGGTGCGGGCGGCGGAGATGTTCCATGAGACCTGCCCGGACGAAGCCTTGACGGTGCTGACCGACTTTTTCGGGCGGGAGATCACGGACGGGCTGGAGGTATGCCGCCGCTTCCCGGAGCTTGCCGCCGCCGGGCGGCTTTCGGTGCGGCTCGACACCCATGGCGGGCGTTACCTGGAAGGGCTGGACCCCGCCGAAAGCTACGCCGCCCTTGAGCGCAACGCGCCCGGCGCCATCCGCCGCTACCGCAGCGACCAGGAACTGCGGAACCTGGTCGGCACCGGCGTCTCGGCGGCGGCGATCTGGCGGATGCGGGAGGCACTGGACGAGGCCGGCTTCCCGCAGGTGCGGATCGTGGTGTCGTCCGGGTTCGGCGTCGCGAAATGCCGGGTGATGGCGGACACGCGCGCGCCCATCGACGTGGTCGGCACCGGCAGCTTCATCCCGGACGATTGGCACGAAACCTACGCCACCGCCGACATCGTGGAGTATGACGGCCAGGCGCGGGTGAAGGTCGGGCGCGAGTTCCTGCTGCGCGCCAACCGGGCACGCCAGGCCGATGCCCGCCGTGTTGACAGCGTGCCTGCAAACCCCAGGTCCCCCGCATGACCCTCCGCATCGCGCTTGCCCAGATCGACCCGCACGAAGGGGACGTGACCGCCAACCTCGCCCGCATCCGCCGTGCCCGGGCCGACGCGGCGGCGCTGGGCGCGGATTTGGTGGTGACGCCGGAGTTCTCCATCGGCGGCTACCCGCCGGAGGACCTGGTGCGCAAGCCGTCCTTCGTCGAACTGTGCGAGGCGGCCATCGCGGAGCTGGCGCGCGACACCGGCGACGGCGGGCCGGGCGTGATCGTCGGCGGCCCGTGGCGTGACGGCGACAAGCTGTACAACGCGGCCTTCGTGCTGGACGAGGGACGGGTGATTGCACGCCGGGCCAAGCACGAGCTGCCGAACTACGGCGTGTTCGACGACAAGCGCGTGTTCGACGCCGGCCCCAGCCCCGGCCCGGTCGCCTTCCGCGGCTACCGCCTGGGTGTCATGGTGTGTGAGGACTTCTGGCTACCGGCGGTGTCCGAGACCTTGGCCGAGAGCGGCGCGGAGATGCTGCTGTCGATCAACGGCTCGCCGTTCGAGGATGGCAAGCAGGCCCGCCGCGTGGGGCTGGGCGTCGAGCGCGTGGTGGAAACCGGGTTGCCCTTCGTGTTCCTCGGCCAGGTATGCGGGCAGGACGAGCTGGTGTTCGACGGCGCGAGCTTCGTGCTGAACGCGGACCGCACGCTCGCGGTGCAGATGCCGTATTTCAGCGAGGCGCTGACGCTGACGGAGTGGCAGCGCGACGGCGACACGCTGGTCTGCACGCCGCAGCCCTTGCCGCCCGAGCCGGACCGTCTGGAGCTGATCTACCGCTGCATGATGCTGGGCCTCGGCGACTACGTCCGCAAGAACCGCTTTCCCGGCGTGCTGCTCGGCCTGTCCGGCGGCATCGACAGCGCCTTGTCGGCGGCGGTGGCGGTGGATGCGCTGGGGGCCGCGCAGGTCCGCGCCGTCATGCTGCCCAGCCCCTACACCAGCCAGCACAGCCTCGACGACGCAGCCGAGTGCGCGCGGCTGCTCGGCATCCGTTGCGACACCGTGCCGATCAGCCCGGCCATGCATGCCTTCGGCGACGCGCTGGCGCCGCTGTTCAAGGGACGCCAGGCGGACATCACGGAGGAGAACATCCAGTCGCGCTCCCGCGGGCTGATCCTCATGGCGCTGTCCAACAAGTTCGGCGACATGCTGCTGACCACCGGCAACAAGTCGGAGATGTCAGTGGGCTATGCGACCCTGTACGGCGACATGTGCGGCGGCTACTCCGTGCTGAAGGACGTTTACAAGACCACCGTGTTCGCGCTGTGCCGCTGGCGCAACGCGCACGTGCCCGAGGGTGCCCGCGGCCCGCACGGCCCGGTGATGCCGGACCGCGTCATCACCAAGCCGCCCTCCGCCGAGCTGAAGCACGACCAGACTGATCAGGACACCCTGCCGCCCTACGAAGACCTGGACGCCATCCTGGAGGGCCTGGTCGAAGGCGAGCAGTCCGTCGATGCGCTGGTGGCCCGCGGCTATGACCGGGCGACGATCCTGCGGGTGTGGCGGATGCTGGACCGCGCCGAGTACAAGCGGCGCCAGGCCCCGCCCGGCGTGAAGATCACCCCGCGCGCCTTCGGCCGGGACCGCCGCTATCCCATCACCAACGGCTACACGGGCTTGGTCGCGTGACGGACGCGCCGCCCGAAGGATGGCGCGTCCGCATCCTGGATCTGTCAGGCGGCGCCGAGGACAACATCGTGGAGGACGTGCCGGGCTTCCTTTCCTTGGAGCACGCCAACCTGTTCGCCCGGCGCTACGTGCGGGACAGCATCGAGCGGTGCCGGGCACGCGGCATGGAGGCGCAGGCAGTGCTCGACGCTTGGTTCGCCTACGGCGAGGACGCGGAGGTGCTGGGCGCGGGCGGGGAAGGGTGGCGCAGCGCGACCGAGCTGCACGACTTCGCGGCCCGACGTGCCGCGGCGGCCGACCGCGATTGGCGCTCCATCGACCCTCGCCTGGTCACGGATGACGACGAGGACGACGACGGCCCGGCGCCTGACGACGGGCACGGGACAGCATGAAGGTCCGTTTCGCCCCAAGCCCCACCGGCCTGCTGCATGTGGGCAACGCGCGCATCGCGCTGGCCAACTACCTGCTGACCCGGCGCCATGGCGGCCAGTTCCTGCTGCGGCTTGACGACACCGACACCGAACGCAACCGCCCGGAGTACGCCGAGGCCATCGCCCACGACCTGCGCTGGCTCGGCATCGCCTGGGACGAGATGCTGCGCCAATCGGACCGGCTGGACCGTTACGCCGTGGCGGCCGAGCGGCTGAAAGCGTCCGGACGGCTGTATCCCTGCTTCGAAAGCGAGGAGGAGCTGAACGCCAAGCGCGAGATGCGCGTCCGCCGCAAGCAGCCGCCGATCTACGACCGCGCCATGCTCAAGCTGACGCCGGAGCAGCGCGCCGCCGCAGAGGCGAACGGCAAGCGCCCGCATTGGCGTTTCCTGCTGTCAGGCTACCCGGCGGAATGGGGCGACATGGTGCTGGGGCCGCGCACGGTGAAGCTGTCCGCCGTCTCCGACCCTATCCTGATCCGCGCCGACGGCACGCCGCTCTACACCTTCACCTCCGTCGTGGACGACATCGGGACCGGGATCACCCACGTGGTGCGCGGCGAGGACCACGTCACCAACACCGGCATCCAGATCGACATCATGGCCGCCCTCGGCGCGCGTCCGGGCAACGTGCGGTTCGCCCACCTGCCGCTGCTGGTGGACCAGGACGGCGGCAAGCTGTCGAAGCGGGTGGGGGCGCTGTCGCTCCGCAGCCTGCGCGGCGACGGGATCGAGCCGCAGGCGCTGGCCGGCTACCTCGCCCGCCTCGGTACTGCGGACGACCCGGCGCCGCAGCCGGCGGACGAGATTGCCGCGACCTACGACCTGTCCCGCGTGTCCCGCTCCGCCGCGCGGTTCGACGGGCGGCAGTTGCTGGCGCTGAACCGTCGGGTGCTGCATGGATTGCCGTTCGACGCGGTACGGGACCGCCTGCCGCCCTCCGCCACGACGGCATTCTGGCTTGCGGTGCGCGGCAACCTCGACCTGCTGAACGAGGCGCGCGGCTGGTGGGACGTGGTGGCCGGCACCATCATCCCGCCGCTGATCGAGGACGAGGCCGAGTATCTGCACACCGCCCGTGATACCCTGCCGGCGGAACCTTGGGACAACGACGTATGGATCAAATGGATCGACGCGTTGAAGGCGGCCACGGGCCGCAAGGGCCGGAGCCTGTTCCTGCCGCTGCGCCTGGCGCTGACGGGGGAGGACCACGGGCCGGAACTGCGGGACCTGCTGCCGCTGATGGGCCGGGACCGCGCGGCGGAGCGGCTGCGGTTGGCGGCGACGTGAGCGACCTTTCCAACCACGCGGCGCTCCGGGCGCATATGGGCGCTATCGGTGCGCTGGCGGAGCGCAAGGTGCTGCACGCCCTGGACCGGCATTGCCGCGCCTTCATCGCCTTGTCGCCCTTCCTGGTGCTGGCGTCGGCCGATGCGGAGGGCCGGGCGGATGCCAGCCCGCGCGGCGACCCGCCGGGCTTCGTGCAGGTGCTGGACGACCGCACGCTGCTGCTGCCCGACCGGCCCGGCAACAACCGGGTGGACAGCTTCGCCAACATCCTGGATGCGCCGGGCGTCGGCCTTATCTTCTTCGTGCCGGGGATCGACGAGACGCTGCGGGTGAACGGCACGGCGCGGCTGCTGACGGACGCCGAAGCCCTTGCGGGATCCAGCATCGCCGGCAAGGCGCCGCGCACCGGCCTGGTGATCGCGGTGGAGGACGTGTTCTTCCATTGCGCCAAGGCCCTGCGCCGCGCCCGGCTGTGGGACCCTGTGTCCCAGGTTGAACGCTCGACCTTCCCAAGCCTCGGCCGCATCATCGCTGAGCAAACGCAGGTGTTCAGCGTCGAAGAGGCGGAGCGCCGGACCGAGGACGCCTACCGCACACGGATGTATTGAGTCCGCCCATGCCCGGCCTCGTGCTGCACAACACCCTGACCCGGCGGCGCGAGGCCTTCGTGCCGCTCGATCCGCAGCACGTGCGCCTGTATGTCTGCGGCCCCACGGTTTATGACCTGGCGCATATCGGCAACGCCCGCGGCATGACGGTGTTCGACGTGCTGGCCCGGCTGCTGCGGCACCTGTTCCCGCGCGTCACCTACGTGCGCAACATCACCGACGTGGACGACAAGATCAACGCCCGCGCCGCCGCGAGCGGGGAAGGGATCGACGCCGTCACCGCCCGCACCGCCGCCCAGTTCCACGCTGACATGGCGGCGCTCGGCAACCTGCCCCCCGACATCGAGCCGCGCGCCACCGAGCATATCGCGGGCATGGTCACGTTGATCGAGCGGCTGATCGCGGGCGGCCATGCCTACGCCGCCGAGGGCCATGTGCTGTTCGCCGTGGCGAGCTTCGACCAATATGGCGCGCTTTCGGGCCGCAGCACGGACGAGCTGCTGGCCGGCGCGCGGGTGGAAGTCGCGCCTTACAAGCGCGACCCCGGCGATTTCGTGCTGTGGAAGCCGTCGCCGCCGGATCTGCCGGGCTGGGACAGTCCCTGGAGCCGCGGCCGGCCCGGCTGGCATATCGAGTGCAGCGCGATGGCCTGGCAATACCTGGGCGAAACCTTCGACATCCACGGTGGCGGCGGCGACCTGCTGTTCCCGCATCATGAGAACGAGAGGGCGCAGAGCCTGTGCGCCTTGCCGGGCAGCGGGTTCGCCCGGGTCTGGCTGCACAACGGCATGCTGAACCTCAACGGGGAGAAGATGTCGAAGTCGCTCGGCAATTTCTTCACCATTCGCGACGTACTGGGCCGCGCGCCGGCGGAGGCGGTGCGGCTGATGCTGTTGAAATCGCAGTACCGGGGCACGTTGGAGTTCAGCGATGCCGGGCTGACCGAGGCGCGGGGGGAGCTGGACCGGTTCTACCGCGCGCTGGCCCGTGCGCCGGGGGAAGGGGGGGCGGTGCCCGGCCCGGTGCTGGACGCCCTGTGCGACGACCTGAACACACCGCTCGCCTTGGCGGCCCTGCACGCGCTGTCCGATGACGCCATGGCCGGCGACCGCGCCGCGGCGGCGGGATTGCAGGCTGGGGGCGCGCTGATGGGCCTGCTGCAGGCTGACCCGGCGGCGTGGTTCCAGGGGGGCAATGACGCGGTCGCCATCGAGGCCGCCATCGCCGACCGCGTCGCTGCCCGCCGCGCCCGGGATTTCGCCCGGGCCGACGCCATTCGTGCTGAGTGGCTGGCGCGGGGAGTGGCGTTCGAGGACCGTCCGGACGGGACCACCGACTGGCGCCGGGTCGCGACTCAGCCGGCATGACCGGGCGGGACGGCGGGGCCGACCTTGCACCGATTGGCGAGAACAGCCCGGTCGTCATCCTGGTCCGCCCGCAGCTCGCCGACAACATCGGCGCCTGCGCCCGGGCCATGGCAAACGGCGGCCTGTTCCACCTGCGGCTGGTGGCTCCGCGCGACGGCTGGCCGCAGGAGCGCGCCTGGCGCACCGCGTCCGGCGCCGACCGCATCCTGGATCAATCGACGCTGCACGCCACGGTGGCGGAGGCCGTGGCCGACCTGCACCGCGTCTTCGCCACCTGCCCGCGCCCGCGCCACGTGATCAAGCCGGTGATGACGGCCCGCGCCGCCGGTGGGGCGCTGCGGGAGGCCGAAGGGCGCGGCCTGCGCTGCGGCATCCTGTTCGGGCCGGAGCGCGCCGGGTTGGACAACGACGACATGGCGCAGGCCGACACCCTCGTGCGCTACCCGCTCAACCCGGCGTTCGACAGCCTGAATCTGGCGCAGGCGGTCATGGTCATGGCTTATGAATGGTGGACCGCGGCGGACGCGACGCCGGGCCAGCGCCTGATGACCAACGAGACCTCCGTCGCGCCAAAGGGCCAGATCGAGAACCTTCTGGCCCATTTGATCGACGAGTTGGATGCGAGCGGCTTCCTGCGCAACGCGCCGAAGCGGCCGGGCATGGTGCGGAACCTATATCACCTGTTCCAGCGCGGCGAGGTGACGGAGCAGGAACTGCGCACCATGCATGGCGTCATCAGCATGTTGGCGTTGGGCCGCCGCCAGCGCGGCCGGCTGGAGCCGGATGGGCCTAATCCGGATTTGTGAGCCGCTTCGCCAAGCGACGGGACAGCACCCAGCCGATGATCGCAGACGACGGGCCGCCGATGATGATCGGGATCAAGCCGAACGGCTGCCCATTCGCCATGAGGTCCATGCCGATCCCCAGCATCGAGCCGCCGATGATGCCGCCGGTCACGCCGGACGCGATGCCGAGCCACAGGATGTCGCCGCGTGTGATCATGGGAGCACACATGCGGGTGTTGCAGCCGTTTGACAACGGGGCGCCGCGGCCTTACCACGCGCGCACTGCCGGGAACGTGGACGCGCCCTCGGGGCGTGCGCCCGCCGCACTTCTATGCGGCCTACCGGTGCAACAAGCGGCGCAAGAGCGTTGCATAGAAGATGGAGTGCCGCGCATGACCAAGCGCGCCGAAAGCAAGTACAAGATCAACCGCCGCCTGGGCGTCAACCTGTGGGGCCGCGCGAAGTCGCCGATCAACAAGCGCGAGTATGGGCCGGGCCAGCACGGTCAGCGGCGCAAGCAGAAGCCGACCGACTTCGGCATCCAGCTCATGGCGAAACAGAAGCTGAAGGGCTATTACGGGAACATCAGCGAAAAGCAGTTCCGTAAGTATTACGACGAGGCCGTGCGCCGCAAGGGCGACACCAGCGAGAACCTGATCGAGCTGCTGGAGCGCCGGCTGGATGCGGTCGTGTATCGCCTCAAGTTTGCCATCACGCCCTTCGCGTCCCGGCAGTTCATCAACCATGGCCACGTCATGGTGAACGGCAAAAAGGTGAACATCCCGTCGTTCCTGGTGCGCGACGGCGACGAGATCGAGGTGCGCGAGAAGTCGAAGCAGCTTGCCGTCGTGCTGGACTCAGCGCAGAGCGGCGAGCGGGACGTGCCGGACTACCTGGAGGTGGACCACCGCGCCATGAAGGGCCGGTTCGGTCGCGCGCCGAAGCTGACCGACGTGCCGTATCCCGTGTCGATGGAGCCGAACCTGGTCGTCGAGTTCTATTCTCGCTGATCTATCCCCATATGGAGGATGCATGCGCCGGGTCCTGCCCGGCGTTTTGTATTTGAGGGCCACCATGACACCTAAGGAAGAGATCGCCCGCCGCCGCACCTTCGCGATCATCTCGCACCCTGACGCCGGCAAGACGACGTTGACCGAGCGGCTGCTGCGCGCCGGCGGCGCCATCCAGTTGGCTGGCAACGTGCGCGCCAAGGGCGAGCGGCGCCGCACCCGGTCGGACTGGATGGGAATCGAGCGCGACCGCGGCATCTCCGTGGTCACGTCGGTGATGACGTTCGAGTACTCTGGCTGCGTGTTCAACTTGTTGGACACGCCGGGGCATGAGGATTTCAGCGAGGACACCTACCGCACGCTGACCGCCGTGGACTCCGCGGTCATGGTGATCGACGCTGCCAAGGGCATCGAGGCCCGGACCCGCAAGCTGTTCGAGATCTGCCGGCTGCGCGACATCCCCATCGTCACCTTCATCAACAAGATGGACCGCGAGGCGCGCGACCCGTTCGAGATCGTGGACGAGGTCGCCAGCACCTTGGCGCTGGACACCGCGCCGGTGACTTGGCCGGTCGGCCGCGCGGCGACCTTTGCCGGCACCTACGACGTGCGCAGCCGCGCCCTGCACCTCACGGACACGCTGGAGCAGAGCGACCCGCGCATGATCGCGCTCGGAGAGGAACTGGAGCTTGTGCAGGCGGCCTTGCCGGAGTTCGACCTGGCGAGCTTCAACGCCGGGCACCTGACGCCGGTGTTCTTCGGCAGCGCCATCAAGGAGATCGGCGTGTCCGACCTGCTGGACGGCCTGGTGAGCTTCGGCCCGCCGCCGCGGGCGCAGCCGGCGGATCTCCGCACCGTGGAGGCGACGGAGGACAAGCTGACCGCCTTGGTGTTCAAGATCCAGGCGAACATGGACCCCAACCACCGCGACCGCATCGCCTTTGCCCGCGTGTGTTCCGGCCGGTTGATGCGCGGGATGCGGCTCAAGCAGGTGCGGACCGGCAAGCAGATCCCGCTGCACGCGCCGCAGTTCTTCTTCGCCCGCGACCGGCAGATCGCGGACGAGGCGTTCGCTGGGGATGTGGTGGGCATCCCGAACCACGGCACGCTCCGAATCGGCGACACGCTGACCGAGGATGAGGAATTGAACTTCGTCGGCGTGCCGTATTTCGCGCCCGAGATCCTGCGCCGGGTCCGCCTGGACGACGCGATGAAGGCGAAGAAGCTGCGCCAGGCGCTGCAGGAGTTGGCGGAGGAGGGCGTGGTGCAGCTTTTCCGCCCGCAGGATGGCAGCCAGCCCATCGTCGGCGTGGTCGGCACCCTGCAGCTCGACGTGCTGGTGGCGCGGCTCGGCAGCGAGTACGGCGTGGCCATCGGTTTCGAGCCGGTGCCCTACGCCCTCGCGCGCTGGGTCACGGGGGACAAGGCGTTGCTGGCCCGGTTCGTCGCGGAGCAGCGGACCAGCATGGCGGACGACGTGGACGGCGACCCGGTTTACCTCGCAAGCTCTGCCTTCATGATGCGGCGCACGGCGGAGATGCACGAAGGGTTGACTTTTCGCGACATCAAGGACGTCCGCGCCGAGGCTGTGGCGGCCTGAGATGGACCGGGTCGACCGTAAGCTGCTGGCGCTCTTGCAGCAGGACAGCACCCAATCCATCGCGCAACTGGCGGACCAGGTCGGGCTGTCGCAAACGCCGTGCTGGAAACGCATCCAGCGGCTGGAAGCGGATGGCGTGATTGAGCGCCGGGTGGCGCTGCTGTCGCCGGAGAAGCTAGGCCTGGGCCTGACGGTGTTCGTTTCGATCGAGGCCGGCGATCACTCGCTGGACTGGCTGGCCCGGTTCGCCGACGCTGTGTCAGGCTTTCCGGAGGTGGTCGAGGTGCATCGGATGGCCGGCGACATCGACTACATGCTGCGGGTCATCACCCGGGACATCGCCGCCTATGATGATTTCTATAAGCGGCTGATTGCCTTAGTGACACTCAAGAATGTCAGCTCGCGCTTCAGCATGGAGCGGGTCAAGTCAACGACGGCGCTGCCGCTGGAGATGACTGGGTAAGGCGGCCGGATCGGACCAAGAGCCGTCCGGCCGCCTTGGCATTACGCGGCTGCCTGATGCGGCACGCCCTTCTCGGTCAGCAAGCTTTCCAACTCGCCTGACTGATACATCTCGGTCACGATGTCGCAGCCGCCGACAAACTCGCCCTTCACGTAAAGCTGGGGCACGGTCGGCCAACTTGAGAACTGCTTGACACCTTCCCGCAGTTCCGGGTCTTCCAATACGTTAGCGGTCTGGAACGGCACGCCCATGTGGGTCAGGATTTGCACCACCCGGGCCGAGAACCCGCACTGCGGGAACATGGCGTTACCCTTCATGTAGAGCATGACGGGGTTGGCGGCGATTTCATTCTGAATGCGCTCGTGGACTGGGTTGTTCATGCTGTTGGCTCCTGTTGCGGCGGTGAGGTTTGCAGCGCAAGGGCGTGCAACGCACCGCCCATGCGGCCCTGCAATGCGGCATAAACCATCTGGTGCTGCTGGACGCGGGAGCGGCCGCGGAACGCCTCGCTGACCACGACCGCCGCGTAATGGTCGCCGTCGCCGGCCAGGTCCTGGATCGTGACCTGCGCGTCGGGCAGGGCGTCCCGGATCAACGCCTCGATCTCGCTGGCCACCATCGCCATCGGCTAACTCCCCATCCAGGCCGGGAAGAAGCGCTCATGCGCCGCCCGCAGCTCCACCAGCGATATGGAGACGCGGCCGGGCAGTGTCAAATACGCGCCGCCGGAGCGGCCGAGCCGTCTCGCCGGCACCCCGGCGCTTTCGGCCGCGGCCATCACGCCGTCCGCATCGGCCACGGCCAGCACGTAGCGCGCCTGGTCCTCCCCGAACCAGAAGCCGTGCGGCGCCACCCCGGCGGGCGCATCCGAGAGCGTCACGCCGACATTCCCGCCCAGCGCCATCTCCGCGACAGCAATCAGCAAGCCGCCATCGGACACGTCATGGCAGACACGCACACGGCCAGCGAGGATCAGCCCGCGCACGAAATCGCCGTTGCGGCGTTCGGCGGCGAGATCGACCGGCGGCGGCGGCCCGTCCTCCCGCCCGGCGACCTCCCGCAGCCAAAGCGACTGCCCCAGCCACCCGGACGCCGCACCTACCAACAGCAGCTCCAGCCCCGGACGCAGCGCCAGGCCGACGCATTGGCCCGCGTCCTCCAGCACGCCGAGGCCGCCGATGGCCGGCGTGGGCAGGATGCCGCGGCCATCGGTTTCGTTGTACAGGCTGACGTTGCCGCTCACGACGGGGAAGTCGAGCGCCCGGCAGGCCGCCGCCATGCCGCGGATGCTGGCGGCGAACTGGCCCATGATCTCGGGCTTCTCGGGGTTGCCGAAGTTCATGTTGTCGGTGATCGCGAGCGGACGCGCGCCCACCGCGGACAGGTTGCGCCAGGCCTCCGCCACCGCCTGCGTCCCGCCGGTTTCCGGATCAGCGGCGCAGTAACGTGGCGTGCAGTCGGTGGTCAGCGCCAGGGCGCGGCGCGACCCTTCGATCCGCACCACCGCCGCGTCGGCGCCGCCAGGCCGCTGCACGGTTTGGCCGCCTATGGTGCTGTCATACTGGTTCCACACCCAGGCGCGGGAGCACAGGTCGGGACAGCCGATCAGCGTTAGCAGCGCAGGCGCCAGCCCGACGGGATCGGCTACCTCGCCCAAGACGGGCAGCTTCGGCGTGTCCGCCGTGGGCCGGTGATACAGCGGCGCCTGCTCGGCCAGCGGGTCGAGCGCAATGTCTGCCTCGATGGCACCCCGGTGCCGCACCACGATGC
The DNA here is from genome assembly GCA_964247405.1 of uncultured Acetobacteraceae bacterium. GTDB lineage: Bacteria > Pseudomonadota > Alphaproteobacteria > Acetobacterales > Acetobacteraceae > CAHJXG01. The sequence continues at coordinate 230 of CAXTUQ010000034.1, read as the reverse complement.
GCCCGGTGTCGGTCAGGCGGCCGATCACAGCGAAGTCCAATTCCCACTTCTCGAAGATCGCCCGCGCCACGTCCTGCCGGTCCGGGCGCAGCACCATCAGCATGCGTTCCTGGCTTTCCGACAGCAGCATCTCGTAGGCCGTCATGCCGGCCTCGCGCTGCGGCACCTGGTCGAGATCCAGCTCGATGCCGACGCCGCCCTTGCCCGCCATCTCCACGCTGCTGCTGGTC
>CAXTUQ010000033.1:0-20036 GCA_964247405.1 uncultured Acetobacteraceae bacterium | reverse complement strand
GGGCAGGGGTCGCATGAGCGCCGCGTCGGCCTGGGTCAGCGCCGACTGCGCCATGTCCCATGCCTGCTGGGCGGACACGCCGGGCTGCGGATAGATGGGCGCGGCCAGGGTGAGCTCGTCCCTGACGTTGTCGAACACGGCGAACAGCGTCGGGCGGAGCAGGATGGCGTCGGGCAGGCCGAGCGCGTCGGCGTTTTTGTCCGGCAGGCGCTCCATCAGGCGCACCATGTCGTAGCCGAGATAGCCGACCAGGCCGCCCAGCATCGGCGGCAGGTGCTCCGGCAGGTCGAGCTGCGTCTCGGCGATCAGCGCCCGAAGGCTGTCGAGCGGCGCGCGCCCATCGACGGCAAAGGCGTGCGGGGCCGAACGGGCGTGCCGGTTGACTTCGGCCCGGCCGCCCCGGCAACGCCAGACCAGGTCCGGCTCCATGCCAATGATCGAGTAGCGGCTGCGGGCGGAACCGCCCTCGATGCTTTCCAGCAGGAACGTGTTCGCCCGCCCGGCGGCGAGCTTCAGGTAGGCCGCGACCGGCGTTTCCAGGTCGGCGACCCCGGTGGCCCAGATCAGGGTGCCGCGCCCGGCGTCATACGCGGTGCGGAAAGCGGCCTGGGATGGAGAAGCGGAAGCGTTCATGCGTCGGTGCTCAAGATGTCGATGCTCAAGGTTGGGCCATGCTGTCCAGCAGGGTCCGGTTCACCAGGGGCTTGGCCTGCGCCCGCAGGGCGGCGGCGACCGTCAGCTCGATGTCCTGGCCGATGGCCTGGGTGAGCGCCGTGCGGATTTGCGCCGTGCCCAGCGGGTCGGCCGCCGGGTCAGGGGCAGTGATCTCGGCCAGCGACACGACGTAGAAGGCGTCGGGCGCCTCGATCATCGTCGTCTCGCCCTGCTTGAGGCTGAACAGCGGCTCGGTCATCTCCGTGGGGACGCCGGGAGTGGGCTGGGCACGGGCCACCGGGGGCGTGCGCTCCAGGCGCAGCCCGGCGATGGTCGCGGCGTCATCCAGGCTCGATCCGGCCTGGGCCGTGGTCAGCAGCTTCGCCGCGACGCGTTCCTGCTCCTTGCGCCGCGCATCGCGTTTCCAGTCCTCGCGTACCTGCACCTCGACCTCAGCGAACGGCTTGCGGGTGGCCGGGGTGATGTCCTCCACGGCCACGGCAAAGTAGGACTGGTCGGGTCCTTCGGTCATCCGCGCCGGCTCGTTCTTGGCAAGCGCGAAGGCCGCCGTCACCAGCGCCTGTTTCAGGGCCGGGAAGCCTGGGATCGGGGCGGGCTGACCGGCGGGGGTGTTGCCCTGGGCGTCCAGCGTGCCGGTCACGGCGGCCACGCCGAGGTCGCCCGGCAGATCGTCAAGGCTGCCGCTGGCGGACAGCGCGTCCTCAAGCTTGTTGGCGCGGGTGTAAACCTGATCCACCGCGCGCTCCCGGGCCAGCCTCGTGCGGATCTCGTCGGTGGCCTGCGCCAGCGGGCGCTCGCTGCCGGGCGTCACCTTGGTCACGCGGAACACCTGCCAGCCGAGCACCGACTGGATCGGGCCGCTTACCGTTTCGGCCGGCGCGGCGAATACGGCTTGGCCAAGCTCGGGCGCCGGGAACTCGGCCGGGGTCGCGTCGTCCAGCGACGCCGCCGATGCGCCGGCGGCAGCCGCGGCCTTCTGCACCGCGTCCCAATCGGCGCCGGCGATCCAGGTGGTCGCGATCTCCTTGGCGTGCGCCTCGTCTTGGGCGACGACCACCTCGACCGAGCGTTTTTCCGGGGAAACGTACTCGGCCTTGTACTGCTCGTAGTAGGCGCTGATGTCGGCGTCCGGCACTTCGATGTCGCGGGCAACGGTGTCGGGGGACAGGATCACCGCCTTGATGCGGCGGAACTCAGGGGCGGTGTAGCGGTCGCCGTTGTTGTCGTAGGCGCGCTGCAGGTCGGCCTCCGTCGGCGCGGGCGGCTCGGCCGCGGCGGCGAAGGGCAGCTCGACGTATTGAGCGATCCGGGTTTCGCGCTGGAAGGCGAACACCTGCGCGGTCAGCACCTCCGGCGGCGCGGCGCCGACCTGCACGGCCTCCATCAACTGCCGCTGGCCGAGGTCGGAGCGCATGAGGTCGAGGAAACGCGGCTCGTTCAAGTTGTTGCTGCGCAGCACCGCCTCGAAGCGCGTGCGGTCAAAGGTGCCGCTGGCGCCGCGGAACGCCGGGATATCGAACACCGCGGCCCGCAAGGCCTCGTCCGGCACCGTCAGGCCCAGCCGGCTGACCTCGTTCTGGATGGCGGCCTGCACGACGAGCCGGTCCAGCACCTGCCCGGCAACGGCCTGACGGATGGCGGGCGTCGGCTCGGTCTTGCCGCCTAACATGCGGCTGACTTGGGCGAGCTGGGTCCGCATCGCTTCCTGGAACTCGGGCGCCTGGATCTTACGGTCGCCGACGGTGGCGACGGTGTCATTCCGCCCGACGTTGCGCACGACATCGGCAATGCCCCACAATCCGAAGGAGGCAATCAGCACGAGGAAGAAGGCCCGCGCGGCCCAAGTGCTGAGGAAGCGGCGGAACAAGGAGAGCATGCGGTGCGTGTCCAGTGTACAAGCCGGCACCATACGGAGGCTGCCAAAGTTTTGCCAGATGGGGGTGCCGGCCTGCGCCGAAGACAACAAAAGGGGGACGCGCGTTGCGCCAATTGATCGCCGGGAACTGGAAGATGAACGGCTTGCGGGCCGATGCTGCCGCACTGGCGGCGGGGCTGGTGGCGGGGCTGCAACAGCCTGCCGGATGCGACGTGCTGGTCTGCCCGCCAGCGACCGTGCTGGCCGCGGTGGCCGACGCGTTGGCGGGCAGCGGCGTGATGGTGGGTGGGCAGGACTGCCACCCCGAGCCGTCCGGCGCGCGCACGGGGGACGTTTCGGCGCCAATGCTGCGGGACGCGGGCGCCGAATGGGTGATCCTTGGGCACTCGGAGCGCCGGTTGGGCTACAGCGAGTCGAACGCCCTGGTGCGGGAGAAAGCGGATGCCGCGATTGCCGCCGGGCTGACGCCCATCGTGTGCGTGGGGGAAACCGAGCAGCAGCGCCTATCCGGCATCGCGGAAACCGTGGTGGCGGCGCAGATCGACGGCAGCGTGCCGCCGGGCTTCGCGGGGGTGGTCGCCTATGAGCCGGTCTGGGCCATCGGCACCGGGCGCACCGCGTCAGAGGACGACATCGTGGCGATGCACCGCTGCATACGTAGCCAACTGAGGGAAACGCTGGGAGATGCCGGGGAGGATCTGCGCATTCTGTATGGCGGGTCGGTGAAGCCGGCCGCCGCCGCCGCCTTGTTGGCGCTGCCCGGGGTGGGCGGCGCGCTGGTGGGTGGCGCGAGCCTGGTGGCTGCGGACTTCCTGGGCATCGTGCGGGCGGCTGGCTGAAGCCGGGCGCAGCCTGTCCTTTGCAATCCCGCTGGGCATCGCTAGAACGCGCGGCATGACCACCGTCCTGTTGATCATCCACCTGTTCGTCACCCTGGCCCTGATCGGCGTCGTGCTGATCCAGCGGAGCGAGGGGGGCGGCTTGGGCATCGGCACGACCCAGGGCATGGGCGGCTTCATGTCCGGGCGCGGCACCACCAACTTGCTGACCCGCACCACGGCCATCCTGGGCACGGCATTCTTTGCGCTGTCGCTGACGCTGGCGCTGCTGAACCGCGGCACTGTGGGCGGCGGGCGGTCCTTGCTGGACACCCCGCCGGCGACGGCCCCGGCGCCGGGCAGCGCGCCGACGCCTGCCCTGGCGCCAGCGCCAAAGGGTCCGGCGGTGCCGACGAACTGACCTGCGCGTAAAGGGGTTCACGGGCGGCCCGCTTCCGCTGTATCAAGGCCTCCCATGACGCGGTTCGTATTCATCACCGGCGGCGTGGTGTCCTCCCTTGGCAAGGGCGTCGCCTCCGCGGCGCTCGGCACACTGTTGCAGGCGCGCGGTTATTCCGTGCGGCTGCGGAAGCTTGACCCTTACCTGAACGTCGATCCCGGGACGATGAGCCCTTACCAGCACGGGGAGGTGTTCGTCACCGACGACGGCGCGGAGACCGACCTCGACCTCGGCCACTACGAGCGGTTCACCGGGGTGCACGCGGCGCGGACGGACAACGCGACGACCGGACGCATCTACTCCGACGTGATTGCCAAGGAGCGCCGGGGCGACTACCTGGGCGCCACCGTGCAGGTGATCCCGCACATCACCGACGCGATCAAGGAGGCGATCACCCGGGACACCGAGGGCCTCGACTTCGCGCTGATCGAGATCGGCGGCACGGTGGGCGACATCGAGGGCCTGCCGTTCCTGGAGGCGATCCGGCAGCTCGGCAACGACCTCGGCCCCGAGCGGACGATGTTCGTGCACCTGACGCTGGTGCCCTACATTCCATCAGCAGGCGAGTTGAAGACCAAGCCGACGCAGCACTCGGTGAAGGAGCTGCAGAACGTCGGCATCCAGCCGCAGATGCTGCTGTGCCGCTGCGACCGACAAATCCCGCAGGGTGAGCGTCGCAAGATCGCGAGCTTCTGCAACGTGCGCCCGGAGGCGGTGGTCGCGGCGCTCGACGTGGATACGATCTATGCCGTGCCGATCAGCTACCACGCCGAGGGCATGGACCGTGAGGTGCTGCGGCACTTCGGCCTGCCGTTCGAGACGGAGCCTGACCTGTCGGCCTGGCAGCGGATCATCGACATCATGCGCGGGCCGGACGGGGAGGTGCGGATCGCCGTCGTCGGCAAGTACACCAACCTGCTTGACAGCTATAAAAGCTTGGGTGAGGCCTTAATCCATGGAGGGATCAGGAACCGGGTGCGCGTCCGGCTCGACTGGGTGGACAGCGAGATCTTCGAGCAGCCTCATGCCGTTGCCCGGCTGGATGGCGTTCATGGCATCCTGGTGCCCGGCGGGTTCGGGGAGCGCGGGACGGAGGGCAAGATCGCGGCCGTGCGCTTCGCCCGGGAGCGCCGGGTGCCGTTCCTCGGCATCTGCTTCGGCATGCAGATGGCGGTGATCGAGTGCGCGCGGCACATGGCCGGGCTGCCCGACGCGTCCTCGACCGAGTTCGGGCCGTGCGGCAATCCAGTGGTCGGCCTGCTGACCGAATGGGCGCGGGGCAACGAGATCGAGCGCCGGGCGGAAGGCGGCGACCTGGGCGGCACCATGCGGGTCGGCGCCTACCCGGCGCAGCTCGGCGCCGGGTCGCTGGTTCGGCGGATCTATGGAGACGCTGAAACCATCCAGGAGCGGCACCGGCACCGTTGGGAGGTGAACGTGCATTACCGGCCGCAGCTTGAAGCGGCGGGGCTGCGCTTCTCCGGCATGTCGCCCGACGGCATCCTTCCGGAAATCGTGGAGCTGCCCGCGCATCCCTGGTTCATCGGCGTGCAGTTCCATCCCGAGCTGAAATCGAAGCCGCTCGACCCGCACCCGCTGTTCTCCAGCTTCATCGCCGCCGCCGTGAAGCAGGCCCGCCTTGTCTGAGGGGCGTTCCCCGTCCGAGACGCGCGTCGTCCGGGTTCTCGACATCGAGATCGGCAACGCCTTGCCGTTCGTGCTGATCGCCGGGCCGTGCCAGATCGAGTCGGAGGCGCATGCGTTCGAGACTGCGGAAGCGCTGCGCGACATGGCGCAGGCGGCGGGGGTGCCGTTGATCTACAAGTCGAGCTTCGATAAGGCGAACCGCACCAGCGCCAGCGCCGCCCGCGGCGTCGGCATCGTCCGGGGGCTGACGATCCTGGCCGGGGTGCGGGAGCGGTTCCGCATCCCCGTGCTGACCGACGTGCACGCCCCTGACCAGTGCGACCCGGCAGCCGAGGCGGTCGACATCCTGCAGATCCCCGCCTTCCTGTGCCGGCAGACCGACCTGCTGGTCGCCGCGGGCGAAACCGGGCGCGCGGTGAACGTGAAGAAAGGCCAGTTCCTGGCGCCCTGGGACATGGCGCACGTCGCCTCCAAGATTGCCGAGACCGGCAACGAGAGCATCCTGTTGACGGAGCGCGGGGCGAGTTTCGGCTACAACACGCTTGTCACCGACTTCCGCGGCTTGCCGGTGCTGGCGCGGACCGGCTACCCCGTGGTGTTCGACGCGACGCACAGCGTGCAGCAGCCCGGCGGCCAGGGCGGCTCGTCGGGCGGGCAGCGCGAGTTCGCCCCGGTGCTGGCCCGTGCGGCGCTGGCGGTCGGCGTGGCCGCGCTGTTCATCGAAACGCACCCCGACCCCGACGCGGCGCCGAGCGACGGACCCAACATGATCCCGCTGCATGCGATGCCGGCGCTGATGGCGCGGTTGAAGGCGCTGGACGATTTCTGCAAAGCTGCCGCCTACAACGACCGAACGGAGCCGCCATGAGCGCCATTGCCGACATCGTCGCCCGCGAGGTCCTGGACAGCCGGGGCAACCCGACCGTGGAGGTTGATGTCCTGCTGGACAGCGGCGCTTCTGGACGGGCAACGGTGCCGTCCGGCGCCAGCACCGGCGCGCATGAGGCCGTGGAGTTGCGCGACGGCGACAAGGCACGTTATGGCGGCAAGGGCGTGCGTACCGCCTGCGCCAGCGTCGAGGGGGAACTCTTCGACGCGCTGAGCGGCATGGACCCGACCAACCAGATCCGGCTTGATGAGATCATGATCGACCTGGACGGCACGCCCAACAAGTCGCGGTTGGGCGCAAACGCGATCTTGGCGGTGTCGCTCGCGGTGGCGAAGGCGGCGGCGGCCGAGTTGAAGCTGCCGCTTTACCGCTACGTCGGCGGGGTGTTTGCCCGCACGCTGCCGGTGCCGATGATGAACATCGTGAACGGCGGCAAGCACGCGGACAACCCGATCGACATCCAGGAATTCATGGTGCAGCCGGTCGGCGCGCCGACCTTCGCCGACGCGGTGCGGGTCGGCTCCGAGATCTTCCAAGCCCTGAAGGCAAAGCTGCACGCCGCTGGGCACAACACCAACGTGGGCGACGAGGGCGGCTTCGCCCCCGGCCTCAAATCGGCCGACGAGGCGCTGACCTTCATCACCCAGGCTTGCGAGCAGGCGGGCTACCGGCCCGGCGAAGACGTGACCTTCGCGCTCGACTGCGCCAGCACTGAATTCTTTCATGATGGCGAGTACCGCCTGGATGGCGAGGGCAAGCGGTTCGACGCCGCCGGCATGGTGGCCTACCTGGCCGACCTGGTCGGCCGCTACCCCATCGTCTCCATCGAGGACGGCTGCGCCGAGGATGACTGGGCCGGTTGGAAGCACATGACGGAGGTACTGGGCGACCGGGTGCAGTTGGTGGGCGACGACCTGTTCGTGACCAACAGCGAGCGATTGCGGCGCGGGATTGAGAGCGGGACGGCGAATTCCATCTTGGTCAAGGTGAACCAGATCGGCACCTTGTCCGAGACGCTGGAAGCGATGGAGTTGGCGCAGCGGGCCGGGTTCAGCGCGGTGATGAGCCATCGGTCCGGGGAAACGGAGGACACGACGATCTCCGACCTCGCGGTGGCGACTAATTGCGGGCAGATCAAGACCGGCAGCCTGGCCCGGAGCGAGCGGACGGCGAAGTACAACCAGTTGATCCGCATCGAGGCGGAGCTGGGGTCAGCGGCGCGCTATGCCGGGCGCACGATCCTGCGGCGCACGTGAGATGTCGCACCTGCTTCTGAAACGGAGTAGCATGTCGGAGAAGCAGGTCAGGAGTGCGTCATGAGCTGGAGCGGGGCACTGCGGCGGCAAGCGAGGGCGATGGTCGCGCCGGCTGTGTTCCTGGGCTTAGCCGGGTATTTCGGCTGGAATGCCACGCAGGGCGCGCGGGGTTCGCAGGCCTATGCCTTGCGCCAGGAACAGTTGAGGACCGTGGAAGCCGAGTTGCTCCGCATGACGACGGAGCGCGACATGTGGGAACGCCGGGTTGCCGGGCTGCGGGGCCAGCGGCTTGATCCCGACACACTGGACGAACGCGCGCGCGCCATGCTCAACGTCGCCGATCCCACGGACATCGTGATGCCGTACGGCGTGGGCAAGCGCCTGTTCTGACCCGGCCAGGGTTGCGGCGTTCTGCTGGATTGCGGCTGAGCGACGGCCTCTATTGCGTTGCACAATAAGAGTTCTTGGGTCAGCGGACTTGTCGTGATCGAAGGCGGTCGCTAGGTGTTGGAGACATACCCTTATGTCCGACAGGAGCGACGCGCATGGCGCAGGCAGCCGAGACACGGAAGCGCGGCAAGGACTCTGAGTCCCTTTCCGGGGCGCCCCAGCCTCCCGCCACCAACCAGGCCATGAGCCGGGAGCAGCTTGTCAAAGCCTATGGCGACATGCTGCTGATCCGCCGGTTCGAGGAAAAGGCCGGGCAGCTTTACGGCATGGGCCTGATTGGCGGCTTCTGCCATCTGTATATCGGGCAGGAGGCCGTGGTCGTCGGCATCCAGATGGCGCTGTCCGACGGCGACCAGGTGATCACGTCGTATCGCGACCACGGCCACATGCTGGCGACCGGCATGGAGCCGCGCGGCGTCATGGCGGAGTTGACCGGGCGCAGCGGCGGCTATTCCAAGGGCAAGGGCGGCTCCATGCACATGTTCAGCAAGGAAAAGCGCTTCTTCGGCGGACACGGCATCGTAGGGGCGCAGGTGAGCCTGGGCACCGGGTTGGCGATGGCGAACTGGTATCGCGGCAGCGACCGGGTGTGCGCCACGTATTTCGGCGACGGCGCGTCGAGCCAGGGCCAGGTGTATGAGAGCTTCAACCTGGCGGCTTTGATGAAGCTGCCCTGCATCTACGTGATCGAGAACAACAAATACGGCATGGGCACCAGCCTGGAGCGCGCTTCTGCGTCGCATGACCTGTCGGTCAACGGGGCGCCCTGGGGTATCCCGGGTGCCAAGGTGGACGGCATGGATGTGACGGCGGTCAAGGCGGCGGCGGACGTGGCGGTGGCGCACTGCCGGTCTGGGGCCGGGCCGTACTTGATGGAGGTCCAGACCTATCGCTACCGCGGCCATTCCATGTCGGACCCGGCCAAGTACCGCACCCGCGACGAGGTGCAGAAGATGCGCACCGAGCGCGACTGCATCGAGAGCGCGCGGCACCTGCTGGAAGCGGCGGGCATGGGCGGCGACGAGTTCAAGGCGATTGACGCCGCCGTGAAGGCCCGCATCCAGGAGGCTGCCGATTTCGCGCAGAGCAGTCCCGAGCCGGACGAACGCGAGCTATGGACCGACATCTTGGTCGAGGGCTGAAGGCGTGAGCACACAGATCCTGATGCCGGCGCTGTCGCCGACCATGACGGAGGGCAAGCTGGCCCGCTGGCTGAAGAAGGTGGGCGAGGACGTGCGCGCCGGCGACGTGATCGCGGAGATCGAGACGGACAAGGCGACCATGGAGGTCGAAGCCGTGGATGAGGGCAAGCTGTCCCAAATCCTGGTGGAAGAGGGCACCGACGGCGTCGCGGTGAACACGCCGATTGCAACCCTGTTGGCCGAGGGCGAGGCGGCGGGCGAGACGACAGCCAAGCCCGATGCGCCCGCGCCTGCGGCGGCGAAGCAGCCCGCGCCGGAGCCGCTGGAGGATCACAAGGTCGTCGCGGACAAGGCTGTGGCGGCGCAGGTCACGCCGGCTTCGACCGCAGCCGCCCCGGAGCGCGATTGGGGTCCGACGAAGCCCATGACGGTGCGGGAGGCGTTGCGCGACGCCATGGCGGCCGAGATGCGCGCCGATGACCGCGTGTTCCTGATCGGCGAAGAGGTGGCGCAGTACCAGGGTGCCTACAAAATCAGCCAGGGCTTGCTGGATGAGTTCGGCCCGCGGCGCATCATCGACACGCCGATCACCGAGCACGGCTTCACCGGCATGGCGGTGGGCGCCGCAATGGACGGGCTGCGGCCCATCGTCGAGTTCATGACCTTCAACTTCGCCATGCAAGCGATTGACCAGATCATCAACTCGGCCGCCAAGACGCTGTATATGTCGGGCGGCCAGATGGGCTGTCCCATCGTGTTCCGCGGGCCGAACGGCGCCGCGTCCCGGGTGGCGGCGCAGCACAGCCAGGATTACGCGTCGTGGTATGCGCACTGCCCGGGCCTCAAGGTGGTGGCGCCGTGGTCGGCGGCCGATGCCAAGGGCCTGCTGCGGACGGCGATCCGCGACCCGAACCCGGTGATCGTGCTGGAGAATGAGATCCTTTATGGGCAAACCTTTGAGTGCCCGACCGATGAGGACTTCACCGTGCCCATCGGCAAGGCCAAGGTGGAGCGGACCGGCCGGCATGTGACCATCGTTGCCTACAGCATCATGGTTGGCGTGGCGATGAAGGCGGCGGAAACGCTGGCGGAGCAGGGGATCGAGGCCGAGGTGATCAACCTGCGCAGCCTGCGCCCGCTGGACACCCCGACCATCGTGGAAAGCGTGAAGAAGACGAACCGGGTGGTGACGGTCGAGGAGGGATGGCCCTACGCCGGCATCGGCGCGGAGATCGCGATGCAGGTGATCGAGCAATGCTTTGACTGGCTCGATGCGCCGCCGGTGCGGGTGCACGGGCTGGACATCCCGCTGCCCTATGCCGCGAACTTGGAGAAGCTGGCGCTGCCGCAGCCACCCTGGGTGGTCGATGCCGTGAAGAAGATCGTCTGAGGGAGCGCGCACCATGGCGACGAACATCCTGATGCCGGCGCTGTCGCCGACGATGACCGAGGGCACGCTGGCCCGGTGGCTGAAGAAAGAAGGCGACGACGTCCGCGCCGGCGACGTGATCGCGGAGATCGAGACGGACAAGGCCACCATGGAGGTGGAGGCCGTTGACGAGGGCGTGCTGAGCAAGATCCTCGTGCCGGACGGCACCGCCGGGGTGAAGGTGAACGAGCCGATTGCCGTGCTGGCCGGGGAGGGGGAGGACGCGGCTGCCCCGGAAGCGCCGCCGGCCCAAGCTCCGGCCGCCCAACCCCCGGCGGCGCAAGCCCCGGTCGCCGCGCCTGCACCCGCCACCGCGCCGGCGCCGAAGGTTAACGGCCACGACCCCGCGTCCGGGCAGGAGGGCGAGCGGATCTTCGCCTCTCCGCTGGCCCGGCGGATGGCCAAGCAGGCCAACATCGACCTGTCGTCCATCAAAGGCTCCGGCCCGAACGGACGCATCATCCGCGCCGACATCGAGGCGCGGCAGGCGCCGGGCACGCCGCAGCCAGCACCGGTCGAGGCGCAGGCGGGCGCACGTGAGGCCGAGGCCGCGCCGCCGCCGGTACAGCAAGCCAAGCCAGAGGCAAAGCCCGCGCCGAAGCCTGCGGCGGCACCGATTGCGGCGCCGCACCAGCTTGTGCCGAACTCGACGATGCGGAAGGTCATCGCGCGGCGCTTGCTGGAAAGCCATCAGCTCGTGCCGAACTTCTACGTCACGATGGACATGGAGATCGACGCGCTGCTGAAGCTGCGCGCCGACCTGAACGGGCGGGCGCCGAAGGATGGACCCGGCACGTTCAAGCTCTCGGTCAACGACTTGGTCATCAAGGCCGCGGCGGCGGCGCTGCGCCGGGTGCCGAAGGTGAACGCGACGTTCACCGAGGACGCGACCATCCTGTACGACGACATCGACATCAGCGTTGCCGTGTCGATGCCGGACGGGCTGATCACGCCCATCGTGCGCAAGGCCGACCAGAAGGGCCTCGCCGCGATCAGCAACGAGATGAAGGACCTTGGCGCCCGCGCCAAGTCCGGCAAGCTGAAGCCGGAGGAGTTCCAAGGGGGCAGCTTCTCGATCTCCAACCTTGGGATGTTCGGCGTGAAGCAGTTCACGGCGATCATCAACCCGCCGCAGGCCGCAATCCTCGCGGTGGGCGCCGGAGAGAAGCGGCCGGTGGTGAAAGACGGGGCGCTTGCGATCGCGACCGTGATGACCTGCACGCTGAGCGTGGATCACCGGGTGGCGGACGGGGCGCTCGGCGCCGAATGGATGGCAGTGTTCAAGGGCATCATCGAGGACCCGCTCAGCCTGATGCTGTAGGCCTAAGCTTTAGGATCGTTTCATGGAAAGCAAATTCGATGTCGTCGTCGTCGGCGGCGGCCCCGGCGGCTACGTCGCGGCGATCCGCGCCGCGCAACTTGGCATGAAGGCCGCGGTGGTGGAACGGGAGAACCTCGGCGGCATCTGCCTGAACTGGGGCTGCATCCCGACCAAGGCCCTGCTGCGTTCGTCCGAGATCAACCACCTGCTGCACAACCTCGGCGAGTTCGGCTTCAGCGCGGACAACGTGCAGTTCGACTTGCCGAAAATCGTGACGCGGTCGCGCAAGGTCGCCAAGCAGTTGGCGGGCGGCGTCGGGCACCTGCTGAAGAAGAACAAGGTCACGGTGTTCGACGGGCTGGCGAAGCTCGCGGGCAAGCACACCTTGGCCGTGACCAAGGACGGCAAGGAGGTCGCTACACTCACCGCGCCGCACATCATCCTGGCGACCGGCGCGCGGGCGCGGCAACTGCCGGGGATGGAGGGCGACGGCAAGCTGATCTGGACGTATCGCGAGGCGATGGTGCCACCGACCATGCCGAAGTCGCTGCTGGTGGTCGGCTCCGGCGCCATTGGCATCGAGTTCGCGAGTTTCTACCGCAACATGGGCGCCGAGGTAACGGTCGTAGAGATGCTCGACCGCATCCTGCCGGTTGAGGACGAGGAGATCAGCGCCTTTGCCCGCAAGGCGTTCGAGAAGCAGGGGATCAAGATCCTGACTTCGGCCAAGACGACCAAGGTGCAGAAGAACGGCGACAGCGTGACGGCCACCGTCGAGGCCGGGGGCAAGACGCAGGACATCACCGTGGACCGGGTCATCTCCGCCGTGGGCATCGTCGGCAACGTCGAGAACCTCGGCTTGGAAGGCAGCGGCGTCAAAGTGGAGCGCGGCCACATCGTCATCGACGAGTACTGCCGCACCGGGGAGGCCGGCATCTATGCGATTGGCGACGTGACGGGTGCCCCTTGGCTGGCGCACAAGGCGAGTCATGAGGGCGTGATCTGCGTTGAGAGCATCGCCCGGCAGAACGACGTAAAACCGCTGAACGTCGGCAATATTCCCGGCTGCACCTACAGCCGTCCGCAGATCGCCTCCGTCGGCATGACGGAAACCCGGGCCAAGGCGGCCGGGCATGAGGTTCGCGTAGGGCGTTTCCCGTTCATCGGCAACGGCAAGGCCATCGCGATGGGCGAACCAGAGGGCATGGTGAAAGTCGTGTTCGACTCGAAGTCTGGCGAGCTGCTGGGTGCTCACATGATCGGCGCCGAGGTGACGGAGATGATCCAGGGCTACGCGGTCGCGCGTACCCTGGAGACGACCGAGGTCGAGTTAATGCATACCGTGTTCCCGCACCCAACAGTCAGCGAAACCATGCATGAGTCAGTGCTGGACGCCTACGGCCGGGCGATCCACTTCTGATCCATCGCTTGACGGACGGTCTGGTCCCATCCACTTGAACGTCTCTATTTTTGTGCCGGGAGGCCGCATGGCGTCGCGTATCGTGGTCGATCACCGCCGGGCTGTGCCGGGCATGGGCACGGCCCGGCATCCGGAAAAGGCGAACCGGCCGGACAACCCGATCCAGCGCAAGCCGGACTGGATCCGGGTCAAGGCGCCTAACCACCCGGTTTATCACGAAACCCGGGCGCTGATGCGCGAGAATCGGTTGGTAACGGTCTGCGAGGAAGCGGCCTGCCCCAACATCGGCGAGTGCTGGTCGCAGCGCCACGCGACGATGATGATCATGGGTGATACCTGCACCCGTGCTTGCAGTTTCTGCAACGTGCGGACTGGTCAGCCGGAGGCGCTTGATGCGGACGAGCCGCGGCGGGTGGCGGATGCGGTGGCGAAGCTTGGGCTGCGGCATGTGGTCATCACGTCGGTGGACCGGGATGACCTGCGCGACGGGGGTGCCGCACATTTTGCCGCGGTGATCCGCGCCATACGCGTTGCGGCGCCGGGCACAACCATCGAGGTGCTGACGCCTGACTTCCTGCGCAAGCCCGGCGGGTTGAAGGTGGTGGCGGAGGCGCGGCCCGACGTTTTCAACCACAACTTGGAGACGGTGCCGCGGCTCTACCCAACCATTCGGCCCGGCGCGCGGTACTACCAGTCGCTCCGGCTGTTGGACCGGGTGAAGATGGTGGACCCGACGATCTTTACCAAATCTGGGCTGATGCTCGGGTTGGGAGAGCAGCGCGCCGAGGTCATGCAAGTCATGGACGACTTGCGGGTGGCTGATGTCGATTTCCTGACTTTGGGCCAATATCTGCAGCCCACGGTAAAACATGCGGCGGTGGACCGCTTCGTTCCGCCTGACGAGTTCGCGGACTACGCGGTACTGGCCCGCGCAAAGGGGTTTCTGATGGTGAGTGCCACGCCGCTGACGCGCAGTTCATATCATGCGGACGCGGATTTCGCGCAGTTGCGCGATGCCCGCGCGAAGCAGCTTGCGTTGGTAGCTGCCTAGCCATGCCAACCCATGCCGAGCACAAGGTGGTGCCGTACAGCCCGGAGCAGATGTTCGATTTGGTGGCGGATGTCGGCAAGTATCCGGCCTTTCTGCCCTGGTGCGCCGGCGCGCGGGTGAAATCCCATACCGAGACGCAGCTTGTAGCGGACCTCACCATCGGCTTCGGGCCGTTTCGCGAAAGCTTCACCAGCCGGGTCGAGCTTGACCGGCCGCAGCAGATCCAGGTCAAATATGAGAACGGCCCGTTTCGCTACTTGAACAACCAATGGACGTTTGAGTCAAATCCCAAGGGCTGCACCGTCAAGTTTTACGTCGATTTCGAGTTCAAGAGCCGCGTGCTGCAGGCTGCCATCGGGGTCGTGTTCAACAACGCTGTAAAATTGATGGTCAATGCCTTCCTGAAACGGGCGCGGGAGGTTTATGGCGCCCCGGCCGCGACGATCGCCGTGACCCCGGCCGCCGTGCCGGCGAAGTCTTGAAGCGGGACCCATCGCAATGACCTACGCTCCGCCGCGGTTCGACGACACGGTTCCGGTGCGGGTCAACCTGTATTCGGATACCCAAACGAAACCGAGCCTGGCGATGAAGCAGGCGATGATGGAGGCCGAGGTCGGGGACGAGCAGCACGGTGCCGATCCGACCGTGTGGGCGTTGTGCGACCGCATGGCGGCGCTGCTCGGCAAGGAAGCGGCGATGTTCCTGCCTTCCGGGACCATGTGCAACGAGATTGCGGTTTTGACGCAGTGCCGGGCGGGTGACGAGATCCTGGCGCATCGCACGACGCACATCGCGACGGCGGAGGGCGGTGCCCCTTGGGCGTTGGCCGGCGTGCAGGTTTCGCCGCTGGACGGAGACCACGGCGTATTCTCGGCGGACACGTTGGCCGCCGCGATCCGCCCGGTGTCCCGCTACTCGCCGACGCAGCGCATGGTGGAGGTCGAGCAGACCGCGAACCTCGGCGGCGGTGCGATCTGGCCGCTGGCGGCCTTGAACGAGGTGGCGGCGACGGCGCACGCGCACGGGATGGTCACGCATATGGACGGCGCACGGCTGATGAATGCCGTGGTGGCGGCCGGGGTGCCTGCGGCGGAGATGGCGGCCGGCTATGATACGGTGTGGCTCGATTTCACCAAAGGCCTTGGCGCGCCGCTGGGAGCGGTGCTGGCCGGCTCGGCCGAGTTCATTGACGCGGCCTGGCGCTGGAAGCAGCGGCTGGGTGGCTCGCTGCGGCAGGGCGGGATCTGCGCGGCGGCGTGCTTATATGCCCTGGACTACAACGTGGACCGGCTGGCGGACGACCATGAGAATGCCCGGGTGCTGGCGCGCAGTTTGGCGCAAATCCAGGGCCTATCCGTCGAGCTGCCTGAAACCAACCTGGTGTTTTTCGACACGCGGGGCGCGGGGCTGACAGCGCAGGAGTTGGCGGCGCGAGTGCGGGCGGCAGGCGTGCTGATCTCCGTCATGGGCCAGTACCGGGCACGCGCCTGCACGCATCTCGACGTGACGACACCACAGGTCATGGAAGCGGCATCGGCGATCCGGGACGTGGTATTGGGATAGGCTTACCGTCCCTTTACCGCCGCATCGAGCATCGCCAACGCGTGCTCCACCGTTGCCCGGCGCACGGCGGTTCGGTCGCCGGGAAACACCTGGCGCTTCGTTGAGGTGGGGGTGCCACGACCGGAGATGCCGAACCAGACGGTTCCCACGGGCTTGTCTACGCTGCCGCCGCCAGGTCCCGCGACGCCCGTGACCGCGACCGTGAGCGTAGCCTGCGAGCGCAGCAGCGCGCCGGTTGCCATGCTGGCGGCAACCGGGCTGCTCACCGCGCCGTTCGTCTCGATCAGTTCGGGCGGCACGCCGAGCATGTCCGACTTGGCAGCATTCGAGTAGGTGACAAAGCCACGGTCCAAGACGTCTGATGAACCCGCGATTTCGGTCAGCACGCCGGCGATCAAACCGCCGGTGCAGCTTTCCGCCGTCGCGAGCGTCAGTCCGTGCGCCCGGCATTTGGCGAGCAGGGCCGTTGCGGCCTGGATCAGAGTCGGATCGAACATGGGCGATGCCCTTTCCCTCAGAACATGGTCAGTTGCCGGGCGGCGTAGAGCGCCAACGCGACGCCGGCGCCGGCCAGGATGTCGTCCGCCATGATGCCGAACGCGCCTGGCTGGCGATCCGCCCAGCCAACCGGTCCCGGCTTCCAGACATCAAGCAGGCGGAAGCCCAGGAACGCCGCAGCTAATCCGGTCGCCGAAACCTCGGCAAGGCCCAACAGTGCAACCCACTGGCCGGCGACCTCGTCGATCACGACCCAGCCCGGGTCCGCGTTGGGGTTGGTCACGGCGCGCGGGATGGCGAGAGAACCGGCCACGGCTGCGAGCGCCGCGCCGAGCGGCAAAAGCCAGGGCGGTTCCGACATCAGCGCCACCCCGATCAGCAGCGCCACCGCCGACCCTACCGTCCCCGGCGCGACTGGAAAAAAGCCGACACCGAAGAAGCTGGCCACCAAGCGGCTCACCCGGCGGACCGCGCGAGCGGGTGTGGTATCGCGGCACCACGCCGGGCCGCGTAGATCACGACGTTCTCGATCACGCGCTGCACGTAGTTGCGGGTTTCGTTGAACGGGATCAGCTCGATCCAGTCGATCATGTCGATGGCGCCGGTCCGCGGGTCGCCATAGCCGGCAAGCCAGTCCAGCACCCGGTTCGGCCCCGCGTTGTAGCCGGCCAGCGCCAAGGGCAAGGCGCCGCCAAACTGGTCCAGCAATGTCTGGAGATAGGCCGTGCCGAGCCGCATGTTGTAGGCGGCGTCGGCCGTCAGCGCGGGCAGGCTTACCGTCTCGTCCAGCCGCCGCGCGACGCCCGCGGCGGTCGCGGGCATGAGCTGCATCAGACCCTGCGCGCCAGCCGGGCTTCCGGCCTGGGTGTCGAAGCTGCTTTCCTGCCTTATGAGGCCGAGCGTCACCGCGGGCTCGACCACGGCATCCGGCGGCTCCACCGCGAGGGGCCAGCCGGTGTCTGGCAGCATCAGCCCGTCCCGCCCGGCCCGGCGCGCGATGGCCACCGCCTGGTCCGGCAGGCCGAGGCCCAGGGCCATGCGGGCCGCCATCGCACGCTCGGCCGGGTCTGCCGCCGTCTCGGCCAGACGGAGGAGGAACGCCTTGGCCCGGCGTGGCTCCCCCCAGGCCACCAGCAGCGCCGCCGCCCGCGCCAGGTCCCCGCCGATGAGGGTGGTGGCTTGCTCGACGGTCCATGCCGGGTCGTGTGCGGCGCGGATGCGGGCGGCGAGCGCCGCGTCGTCCTCGCCCAGGGCATGGATGGCGAGTTGGCCGTAGAACGTGGTCGGCCAGGCGGCGGCTTGGGCATAGGCGGCCTGTGCGCCCAGGGCGTCGCCCTGGATCGCCGCGGTCCGGCCGATCCAGTAGTATGCCCGGCCCTGTGTGATCGCGGCGTGGGACAGGGCGGCAAGCACCCGGAAGTGCCGGGCCGCGACGTCCGGCTGCTGCAGTCGGCGCAGCGCGAGCCAGCCGGACAGGAACTCCGCGTCGATTGCGGCCTCGCCGGTTTGGCGGTGGCTGCTGGCCAGGGCATAAGCGGCGGCGGGGTCGCCCGCACGCAGCATCCGCCGGGCCAGCAGGTTGCGCTCGTCCCAGAACGCCGGCCGGCGGTCGTCTCCGGCGGCGGCCTCCGCGGGGCCGCCCTCCTTGGTCCAGATCGCCAGCGCGGCGCGGTCCTGGTTCGCGCGGCGGTGCCACCGAGCGAGGTCGAGGATAAGGCCCGGGTCGGCGCGCGCCGAAGCGGGAAGGGCCGCAACCAACGCGGGGGCAGACGAGTCGTTCCGCCGCAGCGCCAGCCGGGCCTCCGCGGCCGGACGGTTGACAGGATGGACCCGGACCGCCTGACGCGCTGCGGGGCCGCCCGGCAGGCCGGAGTCGGTCCAGGCCAACCGGTCGAAACGCCGCCATTGGTCGTCGGCGGTCAGCACATGGCCCCAGGCGCGGATGAAGCCGAGTTCGGCTGCCGGGTCCACGCCTTTCACCCAGGCCGCGCGGGCGTCCTGCTCGGCCTCGGCTTGGTGGCCGGCCCGGCCCATGGCGTCGGCACAGCGCAGCAGGGCAGCAGCCAGTTGGGGTGCGGCGGATGGCTGCTGGCAACGCTCGACCGTGGCCGGGTCGTCGCTGTCCGCGGCGAACGCTTCCTGCAGGCGGCGGCCGAGCAGCGCCTGCTGCGGCCAGGCCGGGTTGTCCGCGATGAACGCCGCGAGTTCGGCGGCGCGGGCGGCGCCGGGGGTGAGCAGGCGGAAAAATAACGCGAGCTTGCGGGCCAGCGGGTCGGGCGACGCGGCGGCGAGGGCGTCGGCCTCCGCCCAGTGCTCCAGCCTGACCGCGGCCATAATGTCTTGCGCGGCGGCGCGGGCCGGCAAGGACAGGCCCAGCACGAACAGGAGCACGGCGCGGCGCATGGTAGCTTCTACCGCAAGGCAGTCTTGCGGCGCATCCCCCATGTGCCTAGGTTCGCGATCCCCGTCTGTCCCCGAGGCCCGCCATGTCCAGCCATTTGTTCAAGGGATCGTATGTCGCCCTGATCACGCCCATGTGCCCCGATGGCGCAGTTGACGAGGCCGCGTTCGGCACCTTGGTCGATTGGCAGATCCAGCAGGGCACCCACGGCATTGTCCCGGTGGGCACCACCGGAGAAAGCCCGACGCTCAGCCACGACGAGCACCGCCGTGTGGTCGAGATCGCGGTGGAGGTCGCGGCCGGACGGGTGCCGGTGGTTGCCGGCGCCGGGTCGAACAGCACGGCGGAGGCAATTGAGCTGACCCGGCACGCCAAGGCGGCGGGAGCCGACGCCGCGCTGGTCGTAACGCCTTACTACAACAAACCGACGCAGCAAGGCATGATCCTGCACTACACCGCCATCGCCGACGCGGTCGATCTGCCGATCATCATCTACAACATCCCGTCACGCAGCGTTGTGGATATGGGCGTCGAGACCATGGCGCAACTGGCGCGGCACCGGAACATCGTGGGCGTCAAAGACTCGACCGCCAACCTTGCCCGGCCGCTGCATACCCGCCGGGCCTGTGGGGCCGGGTTCGCGCAGATGTCGGGGGAGGACCACACGGCGCTGTCGTTCCTGGCCGCCGGTGGCCATGGCTGCATCAGCGTGACCGGCAACATCGCACCGCGGCTGTGCAGCGAGATGCACCGTGCCTGGCAAGGTGGCGAGACCGAGCGGGCGATGGCGATCCAGGACCGGCTGCTCGCGCTGCACGATGCGATGTTCGTCGAAAGCAACCCCGGCCCGGTGAAATACGGCGCCAGCCTAATGGGGCACGGCAGCGGGCATTGCCGGCTGCCGCTGGCGCCGGTGTCGGACGCCACGCGGGCGCAGGTGCGGACGGCCATGCTTGAAGCCGGGTTGCTGAACTAGGGCCGGGCGGCGTGGCGGACGGCAAGACCAAGAAGAAATCGGGCCTGATCTCGCATGGCGTGGCCGCGCAGAACAGGAAAGCGCGGTTCGACTACACGATCAAGCAGACGATGGAGGCCGGGCTGGTGCTGCGCGGCCCCGAGGTGAAATCGTTGCGCCATGGC
>CAXTUQ010000032.1:0-20260 GCA_964247405.1 uncultured Acetobacteraceae bacterium | reverse complement strand
TTCGGCGGCGATCCACTGCGCGAGCCGCCGCAGTCCGTCGCGCCAGGCGACCGCCGGCCCCAGCCCCAAAGCCGCCGCGGCCCGGCGGGTGTCGGCCACGAAGTACCGCTGGTCGCCCGGCCGCCAATCCGAAAAGCGGAGATCGGCAGACCGCCCGGTGAGTTCCGCAATCTCGGCCAGGATTTGCAGCAAAGTCACGGCGTTGGTCGGGCCGCCGCCGAGGTTGAAAGCCTGGCCGGACACGTCGGCGATGCGGTCCCACGCCGCGAGGTAGGCGTCCACCGCATCGTCCACGTACATCACGTCGCGCACCTGGCGCCCGTCGCCGTAGATGCTGATCGGCCGACCGGCTTGGACGGAGTAAAGGAAGTGGGCGAGCCAACCCTGGTCTTCCGTACCCAACTGGCGCGGGCCGTAAATGCAGCTCATGCGTAGCACGCAGGCGGGTATTCCGAAGCTGCGGGCATAGTCCAGCACATACTGGTCGGCTGCCCCCTTCGAGCAGCCGTAGGGCGTGTAGAAACTGAGCGGCCGGTCCTCGCCGACGCCGTGGCGGCGCAGTGCCGGTTCCTCCGGCAAGTAGGCATCGCCATCGCGGGCCAGCTTGATGTCGGCCAGGTTGCCGTAAACCTTGTTGGTGCTGGCAAACACCAGCGGCGGCGGCGCGGGCTGCCGGCGCAGCGCTTCCAGCAGGAACAGCGTCCCCCGGAGGTTGACGTCGAAATCCCGCTCGGGGTCGGTCAGGCTGGTGGTGACGGCGACCTGCGCCGCCAGATGGAACACCGCCCGGGCGCGGCTGGCGGCCTGCTCCAACTTGTCGCGGTCACGCAGGTCGGCGATCACCGCCTCGATGCGGTCCGGATGGCGGCGGCGCAGCCAGGCCAGGTTGGCCTCCACGCCGGGCCGGGCGAGCGCATCGTAGATCAGCACGTCGTGGCCGTCTCGCGCCAGACGGTCAGCCAGGTTGCTGCCGATGAACCCGGCGCCGCCGGTGATCAAGACGGGGCCATGCCCGCCGCCGCGCACCCTCATGCGACCAAGCCGCGCTGCTCAAGCTCCCGGCGCGCATCCTGCACGCGGTCCTCCGCCTGCTGCTGCCGCACCCATTCGGCGAGTTCCCCCAGGCTATCCACGAAGCTGCGCCGCGGCTCGAAGCCCAGCACCTTCTGCGCCAATTGGATGTCGGCGAAACAATGGCGGATGTCGCCGACGCGGGCCTTGCCCATCACCTCGGGCGTCAGATGCGGCACGCCCATGGCACCGGCCAGCGCCGCGCCGACTTCGGCGATGCTCACGTCGCGTCCACTCGCGATGTTGAACACGTGGCCCGGCGCGTCCGGGTGCTCCAGCGCCAGGATGAAGGCGCGGGCGATGTCCTCGACATGGATGAAATCGCGCCGCTGCGCGCCGTCCTCGAACACCAAAGGCCGCTCACGGTTCAGCAGGCGGGAGGCGAAGATGGCGAGCACGCCGGTGTAGGGGTTGGACAGCGCCTGGCCCGGCCCGTACACGTTGAACAGCCGCAGCGCCACGCCCTGCATCCCATAGGCCGGCGCCACCGTCAGCGTCAGGCGCTCCTGGACATACTTCGTCAAGGCATAGACCGAGGCGAGGTTGGGCGGTTTCGATTCCGGCGTCGGCACGGGGGTGAGTGCGCCACCATCGGGACCCACAGGGTCCCAGCCGCTGGCCAGGCGATGCGCCGGGCGCACCGCGTCGTCCACCTGCGCGCCCGTGCTGGTCCGGTACAGCCCTTCCCCATAGACGCTCATCGAACTCGCGACGACCACGCGGGCCACGGGGCGGTCGATCAGCGCCTGGAACAAAACGGCGGTGCCATGGTCGTTCACCGACACGTAGCGGTCGATGGCGTACATGCTCTGGCCCACGCCAACCTCGGCTGCGAGGTGGATCACGTTGTCCACGCCGTCCAGCGCCGCCGAAACGCGGTCGAGGTCGCGCACGTCGGCGCGGATCATCTCCACATGATTCAGCACGCCGTCCCGCACGGCGCCGCGGGTGTGCACCTGGTCAATCAGGCTGTCGAAGACCCGGACCTCGTAGCCGCGCTGCAGCAGCACCCGCGCCACATGGCATCCGATGAACCCCGCCCCGCCCGTAACCAACACCCGACTCGACATGCGGCTCTTGTCCTCCAAAGGCGTCCTTAGCAAACCATTCCGGCGCGGTTGCCAAGACCCCGGCCGACTACAAACGCCGGCTTGCTCCGCCGCCAGCCTTTGTTGGCCTCATCTTTCCGTGAGCGCGGCGAATATAGCACGGTTCAGAGGGTTTCTGGCGCCTGCTCCGCCGGAACGAAGCTGACCAGCTCCGCCCCGTCATCTACCAAGTCGCCCGGCGCGGCGCGCAGCACGTCCAAGACACCCGCCCGTGGCGCGGTGAGCCGCATCTGCACCTTCATCGCTTCCAGCACCAGCAGCACGTCGCCCCGCGCCACCGAGGCCCCTGGCCGCACCAGCACCTCGACGACTCGGCCCGGCATCGGCGCCAGCAACCGGTCCCCGCCTTCAACCTCGGCAAGCGGCGGCGCCAACGGGTCCACCAGGGTCAGCGGGTAGTTGGTCCCGTCCAGGATGGCGGTCAGCAGGCTGCCGCTGCGCACGACCGGAATCACGCGGCGCACGCCGTCCATCGAGTCGCCGGCCGCAACCACCGTGCCCCCGGGCAGGTCGAGCCGGATCGAACCATCCGGACAGGAATGGGCGCGCACGGCGTGGAGGGCGTCGCCCTCCGCCAGCAGCACGTCCTGATACCCATCGCCATTCATCCGCCACGCGGTCGGCAGGTTCCAGGGCGAGAACGGGTCGTGGCTCCCCGCCGCCACCGTTGCTTCCGCCCGGTCTTGCAGCACGCGCAGGGCCGCAGCGGCCAGCACCGCCGGCGGGGCCGGCTCGCGCTGCGGCAGCAGGTCGGCGCCGTGCCGCCCGATGAACCCGGTGTCCAGCTCGGCCGCGGCGAACGCCGGGTTGGCGGCGATGCGGCGCAGCAGGCCGAGGTTGGTCTGCACGCCCACCACTTGGTATTCCGACACGGCACGCGCGAGCCGGCGCACCGCCGCGGGACGGTCGCGGTCCCACACGATCAGCTTGGCGATCATCGGGTCGTAATGGACGCTGATCGCGTCGCCGGGCCGCACGCCGGTGTCCACCCGCACATGCGCGCCCTCGCCCGGCGCTTGCAGGTGCGTGAGCGTGCCCACGGCCGGCATGAAGTCTCGGTCGGGGTCCTCGGCATAGACCCGTGCCTCGATGGCATGGCCGTCGATGCGCAACTGGTCCTGCGACAACGGCAAGGGCTGGCCGCTGGCAACCAGCAGCTGCCACTCGACCAGGTCCTGCCCGGTGATCAACTCGGTGACGGGGTGCTCGACCTGCAGCCGGGTGTTCATCTCCATGAAGAAGAAGTCGCCACCCGGAGGCAGTTGCGGGCCGTTGCCCGCGGCGACGATGAACTCGACGGTCCCCGCGCCGACGTAGCCGATGGCGCGGGCGGCGGCGCAGGCGGCCTCCCCCATGCTGGCGCGGCGTGCCGGGTCCATGCCGGGTGCCGGCGCCTCCTCGACCACCTTCTGATGCCGGCGCTGGATGGAGCAGTCGCGCTCAAACAGGCTCACGACATGGCCGTGGGCGTCGGCGAACACCTGGATCTCGATATGGCGCGGGCGGGTCAGATAGCGCTCGATCAGCACGGTGTCGTCGCCGAAGGAGGAGCGCGCCTCGCCCTTGGCCAGCGCCAGCGCCTCGTCGAAGCCGGCCGCGTCGTCCACCACCCTCATGCCCTTGCCGCCGCCGCCGGCGCTGGCCTTGATCAGCACGGGGTAGCCGATGCGCGCGGCCTCGCTTGCCAGGTGCGCCGGGTCCTGCTCCGCGCCATGATAGCCGGGCACGAGGGGCACGCCCGCCCGCTGCATCAGCGTCTTGGCAGCCGACTTGCTGCCCATCGCGCGGATCGCCTCGGGCGGCGGGCCGATGAACGTGATGCCGGCATCGGCGCAGGCGGCGGCGAACTCGGCGTTCTCGCTGAGGAAGCCGTAGCCAGGGTGGATGGCCTGTGCGCCGGATCGCCGGGCCGCGTCGAGGATGCGGCCGATGTGGAGGTAGCTGTCCCGCGCCGGCGCTGGGCCGATGCAACAGGCCGTGTCCGCCATGGCGGCGTGCAGCGCATTCGCGTCGGCCTCCGAATACACCGCCACCGTGCGGATGCCGAGACGCCGGGCCGTGCGGATCACCCGGCAGGCGATCTCCCCGCGGTTGGCGACCAGGATCGTGTCGAACATGCCCGTCACATCCGGAACAGGCCGAAGCCGCCGGCAGCCCTTCGCTGCTCGGCCCACGGCTCAATCGGCGCGTTCAGGCTGGCGGACAGGCCGAGGCCGAGCACCAGGCGCGTGTCGGCCGGGTCGATCACGCCGTCGTCCCACAGGCGGGCGCTGGAATAGTACGGGTTGCCCTGTGTCTCATACTGGGCCTCGATGGGCGCCTTGAACGCGGCTTCCTCCTCCGCGGACCACGCCTTGCCCTGCGCCTCCAAATTGTCCCGCCGCAGCGTCGCAAGTACGGACGCCGCCTGCACGCCGCCCATCACCGAGATGCGGGCGTTGGGCCACATCCACAGGAAGCGTGGCGAGTAGGCCCGGCCGCACATGCCGTAGTTGCCGGCGCCGAAGCTGCCACCCACCACGACGGTGAACTTGGGAACGGCCGCGGTGGCGACCGCCGTCACCATCTTGGCGCCGTCCTTGGCGATGCCGCCGCTCTCGTATTTCCGGCCGACCATGAAGCCGGTGATGTTTTGCAAGAAGACCAAGGGGATGCCGCGCTGCGCGCACAGCTCGATGAAATGCGCCCCCTTCTGTGCGCTTTCGCTGAACAGGATGCCGTTGTTGGCGACGACGCCCACGGGGTAGCCCCAGATGCGGGCGAAGCCGGTCACGAGCGTCGGGCCGTACAGGCGCTTGAACTCGTCCAACTCGGACCCGTCCACGATCCGCGCGATCAGGGCGCGCACGTCATACGGTTCCCGCACGTCGGCAGGCACGATGCCATGCAGGTCGTGCGCGGGAAACAGCGGCTCCCGCGGCGGCCGGATGTCGAGCGTGGGCCGCTTCACGCTATTCAGACCCGCCACGACCGACCGCGCGATGCCGAGCGCGTGGGCGTCGTTCTCCGCCAAATGGTCGGCAACGCCGCTCACCCGGCTGTGCAGTTCGCCGCCGCCCAACTCCTCCGCCGTCACCACCTCCCCCGTCGCGGCGCGCACCAAAGGGGGGCCGGCGAGAAAGATGGTGCCTTGGTTGCGCACGATCACGCTCTGGTCCGACATCGCCGGCACGTAAGCGCCGCCTGCGGTGCAACTCCCCATCACCACGGCGATCTGCGGAATGCCGGCGGCTGACATCTGCGCCTGGTTGAAGAAAATGCGGCCGAAGTGGTCGCGGTCCGGGAACACCTCGTCCTGGTTCGGCAGGTTGGCGCCGCCGCTATCGACCAGGTAGATGCACGGCAGCCGGTTCTGTTGCGCGATTTCCTGCGCGCGCAAGTGCTTCTTCACCGTCATTGGAAAGTAGGTGCCGCCCTTCACCGTGGCGTCGTTCGCCACCACGACGCACTCGCGCCCGGCGATGCGGCCCACGCCGGTGATGATGCCGGCAGCTGGGATGTCGCCGCCGTACATCCCATGCGCCGCAAGCTGCGACAGTTCCAGGAACGGGCTGCCGGGGTCGATCAGCATACCTACGCGGTCCCGCGGCAGCAGCTTGCCGCGCCCGGTGTGGCGGCGGCGCGACGCCTCGCCGCCGCCCAGCCGGATTTGGTCCACGGTGCGGCGCAACTCCTGGACCAAAACCGCCATACGGTCGCGATTTGCCGCGAATGCGGGCGAGCGCGGGTCCACGCCACCGTCGAGCACCGTCACCGGGGCGGCTCATGCAGCATCAGGGCCGGCGCGGCAGGATCGGTCATCCCGCCCTTTTAGCGGCCCAACTGCCCTTCAAGCAACGCACGCGCCGCCACAGAGAAATCCTTGTCGCCCATTCCAAGCTCCGCCAGCCGCGCATAGGCCGCCTGCGCGTGCCCACCAAGGACGCTCGCCGCGCCGCTCGCGGAAACCGCGTCCGCCGCGAGCGTCAAATCCTTCAACATCAGCGCCGTGGCGAACCCGGCCTGGTAATCGCGGTTGGCGGGCGAGGCCGGCACCGGGCCGGGCACCGGACAATAGGAGGTGAGCGCCCAGCACTGCCCGGACGCCGTCTTGCTGATGTCGAACAGAGCCTGCGCGGACAGGCCGAGCTTGTCAGCCAAGGCGAATGCCTCCGACACGGCCAGCATGGAGATACCGAGGATCAGGTTGTTGCAGACTTTCGCCGCCTGCCCGGCCCCGGCACCCCCGGCGAGGACAACCGTTTTGCCCATCACCGAGAGCACCGGCTGCGCCCGCTGAAACGCGGCCTCGGTGCCGCCGGCCATGAAGGTGAGCGTGCCCGCCGCGGCACCGGACACGCCGCCGGACACCGGCGCGTCCAGCATGGCGAAGCCGCGGGCCTCGGCCTGTCCCGCCATGTCCCGCGCCGTTTCCACGTCAATCGTCGAGCAGTCGATCAGCAAGGCGCCCGGCGCGGCCCGCGCGAACACCCCGTCCGCCGCGGTCAGCACCTCCCGCACATGCCGCCCTGCCGGCAGCATGGTGATGATGATTTCGGCCCCCGTCACCGCGTCCGCCACCGATGCGGCCTTGCTGCCGCCGGTTGCGGCCAGCGCCGTCAAGGCGGCGTCGGCCAAGTCGAAACCCCGGACGCCGTGCCCGGCGCGGACCAAATTCGCCGCCATCGGACTGCCCATGTTGCCCAGTCCGATGAACCCGACCGCTGCCATGCTGCACCCCCGTTACTGGAACAAGACCAACGCCTTGCTTAGCGTGATGTACACCCCCCAGGCCAGCGGCAACCCCACGCAGGCCCAAGCGACCAAAGCAGGAAACGTGAGTCCGCCTCGGCCGATGCCATACGAACCACCCGCAGCCGCCGCGGCCTGCTCCGGCATGTCGCCGTCCTTCATGTACCATCGCTCCGCCACCGGACGGATCAGCAGGTTTGCCACGAAGCCCACCGCAAGAAAGCCGGCGAGGATATACAGGGTGCGGTCATATACCTGGTCGCGCGGCACGCCGGCGGCGATCTGCGACTCGCGGATGTAGTTGATCACGAACGGGCCGATCACCCCGGCCGTGGACCACGCCGTCAGCAGCCTCCCATGGATCGCGCCCACGAACTGCGTGCCGAACACGTCGGCGAGGTAGGCCGGCACGGTCGCGAACCCGCCGCCGTACATCGACAGGGCCACGCACATCATCACCACGAACAACGCCTGCTGGCCGCCATGCGCCGCCCACGGCGCCAGCGCATACACGGCAATGCCGAGCACGAAGAACGTCGCGTAGGTAAGCTTGCGACCAATCTTGTCGGAGAAGGAGGCCCAGAAAAATCGGCCGCCGATGTTGAACAGCGACAGCAAGCCCACGAAGCCCGCGGCGATCGTCGCCACCGCGACCTTCTGGCCCGCGTCCAGCGCGCCGAACCGCACGTCCGGGTGCCCGATCAGAGAGCCTGCGAAAATCTCCTGCAGCATGGGCGACGCCAGGCCGAGCACGCCGATGCCGGCCGAGACGTTCAGGCACAGCGCCGCCCAGATCAGCCAGAATTGCGGCGTCTTGTGCGCGTCCCGCAGGTGGACGTTGCGCTGCGTGACCATGCTGCGCTGGGCGGCGGGGGCGGTCCAGCCGTCGGGCACCCAGTTGGCCGGCGGCACCCGGTAGCCGAAGGTGCCCGCCAGCATGAACACGGCGTAGATCGCCGCCAGCACCAGGAAGCATTGCCAAACGCCCACCGTGCCGGGTCCGCGGAAATAGTTCATCAGCAGGTCAGCCAGCGGCGCGCCGATCAGCGCCGCGCCGCCGAAGCCCATGATCGCCATGCCGGTCGCCATGCCGCGCCGGTCCGGGAACCACTTGATCAAGGTCGAGACCGGCGAGATGTAGCCCAGGCCCAGGCCGATGCCGCCGATCACGCCGGACCCCAGCCACAGCAGCCAAAGCTGGTGCACGTAAACGCCCAGCGCCGAGATCGCGAGGCCGCCGCACCAGCACAGGGTCGCCGCGAACCCGGCCTTGCGCGGACCCGCCCGCTCCAGCCAGCCGCCCCAGATCGCCGCGGAGGAGCCGAGGAACACGAAGAACAGCGTGTACATCACGCTGACGTCGGACACCCGCCAATCGCAGGTCGTCGTGACCAGCGCCTGCAGCAGCGACGTGTCGGCCGAGCACGCGACCGGGGCCGTGATGCCCAGCACCCGCGAGAGCGGCAGCCAGAACACCGAGAACCCATACGCCATGCCGATGCAAAGATGGATCGCCAGCGCGGCCGGCGGCACCACCCAACGGTTGAAGCCGGGCCGCGCCACGGTCCGGCTGCGGCTGAGCAGGCCGCCCTTGGCGTCGCCCGCATCCAACAAGGTTGTTCCATCCATCGGTGACGTGCTCCTTTTGGCAGCCCAATGCGCGCAGGCGTTCGCTAGTTTCTTGAATTCAGTGAGATTGTCCGAAGCGACGCTGGCGCTGCGCCTCAGTCGGGGGCGATGCGGCCGGGATGGGTGAACACCTCGAACCCGTCATCCCGCGCGATGCCGGCAACCGTGATGCCGGCCCCCTCTGCAACCCGGAGCGCCAAGGCCGTCGGCGCCGACACCGCGACGAGCACCGGGATGCCGATGCGGGCGGCCTTCTGCACCAGCTCGACGGAAACGCGGCTGGTCATCACCAGGATGCCGGCCGCGGGGTCCACGCCCGCATGGGCCATGGCGCCGCCGAGCTTGTCCAGCGCGTTGTGCCGCCCCACGTCCTCCCGCACCAACGGCGGTTGGCCGGGCTGCACGAACCCGGCGGCGTGGACCGCCCGGGTCACGCGGTTGAGGGCCTGCGCCGGAAACAGCGACGCCACCGCCGCCTGCACCTGCGCGGGCGAGAACGTCATGCCGGGGGGCACAGGCGGGGCGCCGCGCATTGCCTGGTCCAGGCTCTCAAGCCCGCACATCCCGCATCCCGTGGGTCCCGCCATCTGACGCCGCCGGGCCTCGACCGCCTGCATCGCGGATGCCGAGATCCACATGCGCAGCTCGATGCCGTGCGGCGCGGGGACGATCTCAAGCTCCTCGATCCCTGCAGCGTCCGGGACGATGCCCTCGGTGATGCTGAAACCCACGGCGAAATCCCGCAAGTCGCCCGGCGTCGCCATCATCACGGCATGGGCGATGCGATTGTAGGAAAAGGCAATGGCCGTCTCTTCCGGCACCATACGCTCGCCAGCAGCCAACACGCCATCCCGCCAGGCGGTCGTCTGCCGGCGTTGCGAGGTGGCCGGCACCGCTGCGGACCCGGCGTCGGATTGAACATCGAAATCCGACACGCCGCTTTATGCCTCGACATCATAAAAGAGACGGACATCTTGGAGCCGACAGAGCCGGGGCGCAAGGGAGGCCGTTGCCGGCCTCATGCCTCGGCAAGCCACGCAGGCTTGCACCGCCCCTCCGGAATGCTGACTTATGTTGCAACACGCCCGCAAGGAGCCACCCTGATGCCCGCATTATCGGTCCTGGATCTCGCCCCCATCCCGCAGGGATCAACGCCCGGCGACGCGCTGCGCAACGCCCGCGACCTGGCGCAGCACGCCGAGCGCCTCGGGTTCCGGCGCTACTGGCTGGCCGAGCACCACAACATGGTCGGGATCGCCAGCGCGGCGACGGCCGTGGCCATCGGCTTCGTCGCGGGCGGCACCAGCACGATCCGCGTCGGCTCCGGCGGGGTCATGCTGCCCAACCACTCGCCCATGGTGATCGCCGAGCAGTTCGGCACCTTGGAGTCGCTGTATCCCGGCCGCATCGACCTGGGCCTCGGCCGCGCGCCGGGCACGGACCAGCGCACTTTGCGCGCGCTGCGGCGCAATCCGGCCGGTGCCGATGAATTCCCGCAGGACGTGCTGGAACTGCAGGCGCTGCTCGGCCCCGTGCAGCCCGGCCAAGCGGTGCAGGCCGTGCCCGGCGCCGATACCCGCGTCCCGCTCTGGATCTTGGGTTCCAGCACCTACGGCGCGCAACTTGCCGCGATGCTGGGCCTGCCCTACGCCTTCGCCTCGCACTTCGCCCCCGACGCGTTGGACCAGGCGCTCGCCACTTACCGCGCCCGCTTCGAACCCGGCCAGATTGAGCGCCCGCACGCCATGGTGGGCGTGAACGTCATCGCCGCCGACACGGACGCGGAGGCGCGGCGGCTGTTCACCTCGGCGCAGCAGAGCTTCGTCAACATGTTCCGCGGCACCCGCGGCAAGCTGCTGCCGCCCATCGACGACATCGAGACCTACTGGTCTCCCATGGAGAAGGCCCAGGCCAGCGCCATGCTGCGCTGCTCCATCGTGGGCGGGCCGGAGACGGTGCGGCGCGGGCTGGCGCAGTTCGGGGAGCAGACCGGCGCCGACGAGCTGATGGTCGCCTCCGCCATCTGGGACCACGCGGCGCGCAAGCGGTCTTATGAAATCCTGGCCGAGGTCCATGCCGCGCCGTCGCTCGACCGCGTCGCAGCATGACCGACGATCCCGGGGCGGGCACGCCGAGCAAGCTCACGACCTCGAAGCAGCGATGGGCGCAGGAGGGCCGGTTCCTGACCGGTCACACGGCGCGGCCGGAAGCGGAGCGGTTGCCGCCGGGCCAGCATCTGGTGACGAACTGGCCGGTGCTGGATTTGGGCATGCACCCGGACATCCCGGCCTCGCGCTGGCGCCTGGAGGTGTTCGGCGCGGTGGAGCGGCCGGTCATCTGGGATTGGACTGGTTTTCAAACGCTGCCGCAAACGCAGGCAGTGTCCGACATCCATTGCGTCACCACTTGGTCCCGCTACGACAATGCTTGGGATGGCGTGCTGACCCGCGACCTGCTGCAAGCCGTGGCGCCGCGGGACGACGTGCGGCACGTCGTACTGCAAAGCTATGACGGCTATACGACGAACCTGCCGCTCGCCGATTTCGCTGCGGAGGGCGCGCTGCTTGCCCACCGCTGGCAGGGGGCGCCGCTCGATCAGGTTCACGGCGGGCCGGTGCGGCTGGTCGTGCCGCATCTGTATTTCTGGAAGAGCGCCAAGTGGCTGCAGCGCATCGAGTTCCGGACCGAGGACCGCCCGGGGTTCTGGGAAGTGCGCGGCTACCACAACCGCGGCGACCCGTGGGCCGAGCAGCGGTATTCCGAGGCGTAGCGCGGCTTCGATTAACGCGAACCCGTTTCCGGGCAGCCGCGGTCCTGCTCCACACCAGTTAAGCCGCCATGCCGGGATTGCTCCCGGCATGGCGGCCGTCCGCTGGGCCGCGCAGGCCTTCAGGTCGCGGCGTTGGCTGTCTTGGGCTTCTTCTTGGCGGCTGGGCTTGTGGCGCTGAGCGTTTTGGCGGCGGCGCTGCGGGCCGCCGGGCTTTTCGCGGTCTTCATGGTTTTGGCGGCGGCCGTCTTGTCGGATGCGGCAGCCTTGGGCGCTGCGGCCTTTTTCGCTGCCGGCTTTGCTGCGGACGCCGTGGGCTTGGCCGCCTTGGCCGGGGTGGCCTTGGGTTTGGGCGTAGCGGTTTTGGCTGTTGTGGTTTTGGCGGGGGCACGGACTGCCATGGCCTGCGCCCGCGGGCGCTTCGTCGAGTTGTCGTCGTTCATCCAGAATGCCTTCCTTGACGGGGTTGCATGACGCACGTCGCGGGGCACGGCGAGGCGCGGCGGGATGCCGCACGAATCGTTTACGTACCGACCGGATTTACGTCACGCGGCGCTGGGCCGCATGTCAATGAAAACCAGCATTCCCTACAAATTTCGACATAAATTGCGAGCCCGTCCCCCTCTCTCGATCCTACCCGGCGACCGTCGCTCAACCGGGTCGCCGCGGTTTGCACTTTGTTGGCGACCCTTGATATTCGGCCGCAACAATGCCTCGTTCAGCGTTGGGCAAGCGGCACAAACGTCAGGTCTTCCGGCCCGACGTAGTTCGCTGCCGGGCGGATGATCTTGTTGTCCACCCGCTGCTCCATGACGTGCGCCGCCCAGCCGCTGGTGCGCGAGATGACGAACAGCGGCGTGAACATCGCCGTCGGCACGCCCATTTGGGCGTAGGACACGGCGCTGAACCAATCGAGGTTCGCGAACATGCGTTTGGTGTCCTGCATCACCGCCTCGATCCGCTCCGCGACCTCGAAGCGCGTCATGCTGCCGGACGCCTGGCTCAGCCGCCGGGCGACCTCCTTGATGACGACGTTGCGCGGATCGGACACCGTATAGACCGGGTGGCCGAAGCCGATCACCACCTCCTTGGCCGCAACCCGCGCCCGGATGTCGGTTTCCGCCGCATCGGCCGAGGCGTATCGCTGCTGGATTTCCAGCGCAGCCTCGTTGGCGCCGCCGTGCTTCGGGCCGCGCAGCGCGCCGATGCCGGCCGTGATGGCGGAATGCATGTCCGACCCGGTGCCGGCGACCACCCGGGCGGTGAAGGTGCTCGCGTTGAACTCGTGCTCCGCATACAGGATCAGGCTGGTATGCATCGCCCGGTCCCACTCGGGACTGCAGGGCTTTCCGTGCAGCAAATGCAGGAAATGCGCGCCGATGCTGTCGTCGTCGGTCTCTGTCTCGATGCGGCGGCCATTCTGCGTCCAATGGAACCAGTATAGCAGGGCGGAGCCGAGGCCGGCCATGAGCCGGTCGGCGATGTCGCGGGCGCCGGGCTGGTTGTGGTCGTCCTTTTCCGGCAGGGCGCAGCCGAGCGCGCTGACCGCGGTCCGCATCACGTCCATCGGGTGCACAGCCGCCGGCAGCGCTTCCAGCACCTGGCGCACGCTGGCCGGGATGCCGCGCAGCGCCTTGAGCTTGCGTTTGTAGGCGCGCAACTCCGCCGTGTTGGGCAGCCATCCATAAACCAGCAGGTGGGCGATCTCCTCAAACTCGCTGGTTTCCGCCACGTCGAGGATGTCATAGCCGCGGTAATGCAGGTCGTTGCCGGTGCGGCCCACGGTGCACAGCGCGGTGTTCCCCGCGACGACGCCCGAAAGGGCGACGGACTTTTTCGGCTTCGGGCCAGTTTGGGCTTCGGACATGTCTCTCGATTCCCTAGAAAATCCCGGGTTTGCCGGCCTGGACCGTGCCGTCGGGCATTGAAACGTTGAAGCGGTGCAGTTCGCCGGCGGGCAGGCCCGGCAGTTCCTCGCAGGCTTGCAGGAACCGATCGGCCTCGGCGGGCGTGATCAGCCCTTCGGTCATGATGCGGAACTTGCGCACGTAGTCCGGGCGCGTCCAGGGCGTGGCGCCGTTCGGGTGCGCGTTGGCGACCGCCATCTCGTCGGCGATCACGCTGCCGTCCTGCATCCGGATCTCGATACGCCCGCCGAACGCCAGGTCCGCGTGCCGGCGCGCGTGGTAGCGCTCGGTCCATTTCGGGTCCTCGACGGTGCGGATCTTGTGCCACAGCGCCACGGTGTCCGGCCGCTGCGCCCGTTCTGGCGCGTAGGAGCGGACGTGGTGCCACTCGCCGTCCTGCAACGCCACGGCGACGATGAACATGATCGAGTGGTCCAGCGTTTCCCGGCTGGCGTGCGGGTCCATCTTCTGCGGGTCGTTCGCCCCGGTGCCGATGACGTGATGCGTGTGATGGCTGGTTTCGATCACCACCTCCTTCACCGAGTCCCAGTCCTTTACCTGCTTGCCCATGCGGAAGGCGAGGTCGATCAGCGCCTGGCTCTGGTACTCCGCCGAGTGCTGCTTGGTGTAGCTGTCCATGATCGCGCGCTTGGCCTCCCCCGGGCCGGGCAACGGGACCTGGTAATGCGCTTCCGGGCCGTTCAGCATCCAGGCGATCACGCTGTCCTCGCCTTCGTAGACCGGGGACGGCGCCCCTTCCCCGCGCATGGCGCGGTCCACCGCCTCGACCGCGAGCTTGCCCGCATGGGACGGCGCGTAGGCCTTCCAGGAGCTGATCTCGCCCTTGCGGCTTTGCCGGGTGGTGAAGCTGACGTGCACGGCCTGCTGGACGGCTTGAAAGATCGTGGCGGTGTCCAGACCCAAGAGCGTGCCGATGCCGGCGGCTTGGGCCGGGCATAGGTGGGCGATGTGGTCGATCTTGTGCTCGTGCAGGCAAATGGCGCGCACCAGGTCGATCTGGATCTCATACCCGGTGGCAAGGCCGCGCAGCAGGTCCGCGCCGGATTTGCCGCAGGTCTGCGCTGTGGCAAGGATTGGCGGGATGTTGTCGCCGGGATGGCTGTAGTCGGCGGCCAGGAACGTGTCGTGCATGTCGAGTTCGCGCACAGCGGTGCCGTTGGCCCAGGCCGCCCATTCCGGGCTGACCCGCACGTTGTCGCTCATGCCGAACACCGTGGCGCCGCCGGGCCGCGCGTGGCCCAGCGCCATGTCCCGGGCGCTGATGCAGGAATGGCGGTTGACGCTGGCGATGGCGACCGCGGCGTTGTCGATGACCCGGTTCACGATCATCTCTGCCGTCTCGTCCGGCACGGCGACCGGATCGGCGGCGACGGCGGCGATCTTCCACGCGAGTTGATCCTCCCGCGCCAGCTTCGACTTGGACGGATGGACGCGGACATCGTGCGTCTGCATGGGGCAGCTTCCTGAATATTGGGCGTGGCAACACGCGGCTGTGTTCGATCTAATGCCGCCGGGCCGTCTCGGCAACACAGGACCAAGCCCTGGCCCCCGCATGCATTGTCCAGGAGTCCCGTCGCAAGATCAGGCGCAGTCCAGCCCGGCGCGGCGTTTGGGTTGATCGGAGGCCTGCTTGGCCCAATCTCCCCCTTGACCCTGGAAACGCCAGGATCAAGCTTGCGAACTTCACTCCGGCACAAGAGGCCTGTCGTGCCCGATCAGACCCCCCCCGTTCGCTGGCAGCCGGATCGCACCCCTTCCGTGCCGTCCTGGCCCGTGCCGCCGCTGCTCACCGCGATGGGGCGCGGCCTGATGGGGCGATGCCCAGCCTGTGGGCAGACCCATTGCTTCAACGGCTACTTGAAGGTGGTGCCGGCCTGCGTGGCGTGCGGCGCCCCGCTGGGCCGCTTCCGGGCCGACGACGCGCCACCCTACTTCACCATCTTCATCGTGGGTCACATCATCGTCGGCCTGATGTTCTGGGTGGATGGCGCCTTCAAGCCGGACCTCTGGGTGCAGGCGGCGCTCTGGCTGCCCGTCAGCCTCGTCCTGACGATGGTCTTGCTGCGGCCGGTCAAGGGGGCGACGCTCGGACTGATGCTGAAGCTGGGCATGGCCAAGTCGGACGACGAGTGAGCGAGGACCCGGCCCCAAGTCACCCCAAGGGCCTCGACCGCGTCGTTCTGGCGGGAGAGGCGCTGACGCGGCTCAACCCGTTGCTGGACGCCGACCGGGCGCAGGCGGTCGCCGACCTGGAGTTCGAGAACCAGTTCCAACTCTGCGGCACGTCCGAGCGGGCCGCAGCACCGGGTCCATACGTGCTGCACCTTTCGGTGCAGGAGGGGCGGCTGGTGTTCGACGTGCGGGACGCCCACGACGCGCCGCTGCAAATGCTGGTGCTGGCGCTCGGTCCGTTCCGCGGATTAATCAAAGATTATCAGCTCTTGGTGGACAGCCATATGCTGGCGGTGGAAGAAGGCCGCGGGGAGCGCATCCAGGCCATCGACATGGGCCGCCGCGGCCTGCACAACGAGGGCGCGGCCCTGTTGCGGGAGCGGCTGGAGAACAAGGCCAGCATCGACCACGAGACGGCGCGGCGGCTGTTCACCCTGGTTTGCGTCCTGCATCAACGTATTTAGCGGCGCATCTAGGAACGCACATGAAGATCGATGGCACTCCCTACCGCGCCGTCTGGGTGGACGAGGGCGACCGATGGTCTGTCCGCGTCATCGACCAAACGAAGCTGCCATGGTCGCTGGACTTCCTGCGCCTGACCACGCTGCGGCAGGCCGCCCATGCCATCACCAGCATGCAGATCCGCGGGGCGCCGCTGATCGGCGTGGTCGCGGCCTATGGCCTGGCGCTGGCCCTGCGCGACGACCCCGGCACGGACGCCATGGAGCGGGCGGCGGCGCAGCTTGCCGCCACGCGGCCCACGGCGATCAACCTGCGCTGGGCGCTCGACCGCATGTTGACCCGGCTGCGCAACACGGTTGCCGGGCAGCGCGTCGCCGCCGCCTATGCCG
Organism: uncultured Acetobacteraceae bacterium; assembly: GCA_964247405.1. Taxonomy (GTDB): domain Bacteria; phylum Pseudomonadota; class Alphaproteobacteria; order Acetobacterales; family Acetobacteraceae; genus CAHJXG01. The sequence goes on along the minus strand of CAXTUQ010000032.1, from coordinate 4,002 downwards.
AGGCCGCCGTCATTGCAGAGGAAGATGTCGAGCAGAACGCCGCCATCGGGCGGCACGGCCTGCCGCTGATCCAGCAGGCGGCGGAGGCGAAAGCGGCGTCGGGAGCGCAGGCAAGCCAGCCGGTCAACATCCTGACGCATTGCAACGCGGGCTGGCTGGCGACGGTGGATTGGGGCACGGCGCTGGCGCCCATCTACATGGCGCACAATGCCGGCGTGCCGGTGCATGTCTGGGTGGACGAGACCCGGCCGCGCAACCAGGGCGCGGCGCTGACCGCCTGGGAACTCGGCAAGCACGGCGTGCCGCATACCGTGATCTCCGACAACGCCGGCGGCCACCTGATGCAGCATGGGCGGGTGGACCTGGCCATCGTGGGCGCCGACCGGGTCACGCGGACGGGAGATGCCGCCAACAAGATCGGCACTTACCTGAAGGCGCTCGCGGCCCACGACAATGAGGTGCCGTTCTGGGTAGCCGCGCCGTCGAGCACCATCGACTGGACGGTTTCGGACGGCGTGCGCGAAATCCCCATTGAGGAGCGTGACGCCACGGAGGTCACGACCGTGACCGGGCGCGGAACGGACGGCCGCCCCGCCACGGTCCGGGTCACGCCGACCAGCAGCCCGGCCGCCAACCCGGCCTTCGACGTCACCCCTGCCCGCCTGCTGACCGGGCTGATTACCGAGCGCGGCCGGTGCGACGCGACGGCGGAGGGGCTGCAAGCGATGTTCTGGGACCGGGCGTAACGGGCGAGCCTCACGCAGACGTTTAATCCGTAAGTTGAAATGATTGCCAGATCATGCCATCGTGCCGCGCATGGTTCTGCGCGGCTTGTTGATCCCGCTCGTGCTGGCCGCCTGCGCGACACGCCCCGTGCCGCCCGTGGTCGGCGACGTAACGCCCGCGGTGCAACCGACGCTGCTTGACCAGCACGTCGCCGATTTCGCCAAGCGTCCGTATGAGCCGTTCTCCCGCGCGAACGCCATCGGCATCGCGATGCGGGAATGGCGCGGGTTCGGCAGCTTGGTGGACGACGACCCGCCGGATGACAGCCACCCCCTGCCCCGCAACCTGCGTCCGGACAAGCAGCCAGGCCTGTGGCAGCGCGTCGGCGAGTATTGGTGGCTCGGCCAGGACGCCGGGTCGCGGGAAAGCGAGTGGACGAGCAAGTATGACGAGTTCGGCCAGCTCTACCAAGGCGACGCCCCGGCGTGGTCGGCGGCGTTCGTGTCCTACGCCATGCGCTCCGCCGGGGCCGGACACCGGTTCCCGTACTCGCCGCTGCACGCCGACTACATCAACGCGGCCGTGCAAGGCACCGGCGTGCTGCGCGCGGAGCGGCCCGAGGCCTATGCCCCACAGCCCGGCGACCTGATCTGCGTCAGCCGGGGCAGGAAGCGGGCTATGCGGTTCGAGGACTTGTCAGGCGCGCGGTTTTACGGGCATTGCGACATCGTGGCGGCGGCGGTGCCGGGCCAACTCACGACGGTCGGCGGCAATATCGGCGGCGGCGTCACGATGAAACACGTGCCGACGACTGCCGCTGGCACGTTGTCCGATGCGGATGGGCGCGTCCTCGACCCGCGCTACGAGTGGTTCGTCGTGCTGCGCGTGCTGTACGACGAGTAACCGCTACCGCTGCCGCCAGGGCAGCGCCTCCGCTTTCCAGCCGGCTACGGTGCCGCGGTGTCCGTCCTCGTCTGGCGGCCCCTCGAAGCCGTCGGTGATGTTATAGGCATGAGGGAAGCCGGCTGCCTGCGCCGCCTGCGCCGCGGCGAGGCTGCGGACGCCGCTTCGGCACAGGAAGTAGATCTTGTGGGACGGCGTCAGCCCGGCCTGCTTCATCTGATCGGTGAAGTCTGCGTTGACCTGCATGGACGGAAAGAGCTGCCAAGGAATCAGCACCGGCCGCTTGTCAGCCGCCGACAGGTCGGGCAGGCCGACATAGGCCCATTCGACATCCGTGCGGACATCGACGACCTGGGCCTCCGGGTCGGTGCGGAGCGCGTCCCAGACCTGCGTTGGACTGATGTTCTCGATCATGCTGCATTCTCCCGTCGCGCCGAAGGTGCCCCAGCGTGTCCGAAAGCACAAACTGCAGGCACGCCCCTATCCCGCGACCAGCGCGTTGATCAGCCGCGCGTACCCGTGCAGGTGATCCTCCATGCGCAAATGCCGCTCGGCCCAGGTGCGGGCGGCATGCCGCAGCCGGGCGGCCAGCGCGGTGTCCTCAAGCATCTCCTGGATGCGCAGCGACAAGCCGGCTGGATCGAGGAAGGGCGTGAGCAAGCCGGTCTGGCCGTGGCTCACGAATTCCTGCACCGGCGCGGTGTCGCTGGCAACGAGGGGACAACCGATGGCGAGCGCTTCCCGCAGGGACCATGACGCCACGAAAGGGTAAGTCAGATAAACATGGGCGTCGGACCGCTGCAGCAGGCGGACGTAGTCGGCGTATTCCATGCGTCCGCAGAAATGCACGCGGCCCAGATCGAGCGACGGGCCGACCTCCCGGAGCATGTGCTCCCGCCACGTGCTGTCCGGCAGGCGCGCGCCGTAGCTGACGCCGTCGCTTCCGACCAGCGCGACCTGCACGTCCGGACGTGCCCGCAGCAGCGATGGCAGGGCGCGCATCATGACGTGGAAGCCGCGATAGGGTTCGAGGTCGCGGGCGACGTAGGTGACGAGCCTCCCACCGGGCGGCACGACGAGCGGGCCTTGCTGGCAGACTGCCCGTGCCGCGTCGGGCGCTGGGCAGCAGACGTCGAGGTTGACGCCTTCCGGCAGGACGTCGATCCGGTCGCGCGCCCAATCGGGATAGGTGGACCGTTGGAAATGCGTGGGCGTGATGCCGCGGCCGGGGTTGTCGAGCGCCAGCAGATTGACGGTGTTCTTGGCTCGGACCCGTGACAGGGCATCGGAGGGCGTCTGGAATTCAGGGTCAAAGTTAACGTCGAAGTCTTCGACGTTGTAGTAGAATTCGTAGTAGCCCAGGCATGGAACGCCGGGCCACACGTCTCCGAGATTCAGCATCTCCCCCCAGCCGTGATGGCCGATGATGATGTCAGGCTGGAAGCCCAGCGCCTTGAGGTTGGTCGCCACCTGCGCGACGCTCTGCGCGCGGGCCACTGCGTGGTCGAACTCCTGTGCGTCGCGGTGGGTTGAGGGGTTGAGTTCGCCGGGTCCGCGATAGGTCGCCTTGCGGACGCCGGCGATGAAGTTGGCGTTCTCCTGGGTGATGAAGATTAGCTCATGCTGGCCCGACGCCGCCAGGTGCCGCAGGACGTGCAGGAACTGACCAGGGAAGTTCTGGTGGACGAACAGGAAACGCAAGGCAGGAAGCGTGGGTCAGCGGCGGCGGGTCGTGGCGGGGGCTCGCTTGGCGGCGGCCTTGGGTGGGATGGCCGGCATGTCCGGCACGGCCGCGGCAGCTTTCCGGGCGGGCTTTGCGGCGCCTTTGTTCGACTTCGGCGCCTTTTGCCGCACGCTTTTCACGAAGGCCGCAGCTGCCGCGGCCCGGCCGCGCTTCGGTGCGACCGCGGGGTGCGCCGGGCTGTCAGGGGCCGGGGCGTTCTGCACCTGCTTCAACGGCTCCAGCATGACCTGGAACGCTTCCAGGGGCGAAAGGCTGGGCGCCTCACAAGCTTCCCCATCCAAAACAGGGCCGATCTCAGTTCCGTCCACGAACGAGGCTGAAACCGACAGCTTATGCGTCTTGGCCGCGGCGCCCCGCAGCCGAACGCGTAGGCCAAGAATGGGCAGCGACATGCCTCGGCTGCCGCAGAACTGCCCGCCCTCGGACCAGGGAGACTGCCAATTGCGGCCCAGCACCGCCTGATACTCGATGTCTGACGCGGCCACCCCGGCGCTCGGTATCAGCCCGAAGCCCTCGATCCAGCGCTTGCTGCCGCGTTCACCCATCCAACGCCCGAGCCGACCGGCGACATCGCCACGCCCGTAAATGTGGGCAGCCACCTCGATGTCCTTGCCTTGCACGGGCGGCTC
>CAXTUQ010000031.1:0-20325 GCA_964247405.1 uncultured Acetobacteraceae bacterium | reverse complement strand
GCTGCAGCAGGACCGGCTGGATGCCCTGATCGCCGACGCCCTGCCGCCGGAATGGCCCATGGTCCGGCTCGACCCGGTGCTCCGCGCCCTGCTGGGTGCCGGCGGCGCGGAGCTGTCGATGGCCAACGGCCCGCCCGCCCGCGTGGTGATCAACGAGTACTTGGACGTGGCGCACGGCTTCTTCACCGGGGAAGAGCCGCGCATGGTCAACGGGATGCTCGACCGGCTGGCGCGCGAGCTGCGGCCCGGCGACTTCCCGACGGAGCCGGCCCGCACCAATTGATGGCGCCCCCATGACGACCGGCGCGCCGGCCGAGTTCGGGCTGATCGCCCGGCACTTCCGGCCGCTGGCCGGCCCGGGGGCGCTCGACCTGCTGGACGACGCGGCCTTGCTGCAGCCGCCGCCGGGCCGCGAGCTGGTGTTCACGGCGGATGCCATGGTGGCCGGGGTGCATTTCCTCCCCGATGACCCGGCGGACACCGTGGGCGCCAAGCTGCTGCGGGTGAGCCTGTCCGACCTGGCCGCCATGGGTGCCGTGCCGCTGGCCTACCTGATGACCGTCTCGGCGCCGCGGGACACGGGCGATGCCTGGTTCGCGGCCTTTGCGGCCGGCCTCTCACGCGACCAGGCGCGGTTCGGGGTCACGCTGCTGGGCGGGGACACCACGGCGACGCCCGGGCCGATGACGCTGTCGCTCACCGCCATCGGCCATGTGGCGCCCGGCGCGGCGCTGCGCCGCCGGGGCGCCGCCATGGGTGACGAGGTGTGGGTGACGGGCACGATTGGCGACGGGGCGCTCGGCCTGTTGGCGCTCGGGGGCCGGGTTGCGGACCCGGACGGCTGGCTGGCCGGCCGCTACCGCTTGCCGCAGCCGCGTCTCGGCCTGGCGCTGCACGGGATCGTGTCGGCCTGCATGGACGTGTCGGACGGGTTGGTGCAGGACCTGGGCCACCTTTGCCGCGCCGCCGGGCTTGGCGCCGTCATCGAGGCCGCGCTGGTGCCGCGCTCACCGTCTGCGCGGACGGCGGGAGAGGCCTGGATCGAGACCTGCCTGACCGGCGGCGACGATTACGAGTTGCTGATGGCGGTGCCGCCGCAGCGCGCTGACGCCCTCATGGCCGCAGCGGCGGCTCAAGGAGTGAGCGTGACCCGGATCGGGCGGTTCGAGGCCGGCACCGAGGTGCAGGTCCTGGACGGGGCGGGCGCCGCGATCAGCCTGGGCCGGCCAGGCTGGAGCCACTTCTAGCTTACAGCCCCGGCGCGGTCGCGGCGCCGCTGCCGCCCGGCGTGACCCTGCCGCCGCCGCTGCCCGGCACACCGCCCGTGCTGAACTTGCCCACGTTGCCCAGCAATTGCTGCAGGAACGACGCCTCGCTGCCCGGAGAGGGCGTGGCGCGGCTCACGACCGCCACGTCCAGGCTGTCGTCCTGGTTCAGGTGCTTCACGTCGCGAAGCACGCCGGCCTGGTCAAACGTCAGCGTCGTCACGTCCTGCGCCGTGATGCCCGGCAGCCGGCCGACCCGGGTGCGCGTGGTCTCGCTGATGTAGATCCATGTGTTGTCATCGAAGGCGCCCTTCGCGGTCGGCGAGCCGAGCAGGGATGTGGCGTCCGCCCGGGTCGATGTCCCCGGCACCAACTCCTTCATGAGATCGGCATCGACGTGGTTGCCGCGCAACTGGTGTGGCGCGTCGATGGCGCTGCAAGCGGACAAGGCCAACAGGAACATGGCGGGGAGCAGGCGCAAGTGCGGGTCCAGTCTGGTTCACAGGGATGGAGCCGAGGCGGCCCTATGGCAGCATTGATCGATCCCAGGGGGAAACCTATCTGGACGGTGGGTGTCATGCCCGCCGGGTTGTGTCAATCTGTGCGGCGCCGGACCGGACAGGACGGGTGGGAATCAGATGGCACTCTTGGGTCTGCTTGGGCGTAAGCGGCATGAGCGCGCCGGATTCGAGCTTTACACCACCGCGGTCGGCGCCGCTCGCGACCCCTACATCTTCGAGACCCTGGGCGTCCCGGACACGCTTGACGGCCGGTTCGACGTGATCGGGCTTTACGTGTTCCTCGTGGTGCACCGGCTGCACGCTGCTTCGAAAGAGGGGAAGGAGTTGGCGCAGGCCGTGTTCGACGCGATGTTCTCCGATATGGACATCAACCTGCGGGAGATCGGCGTGGGCGACATGACGGTCGGCAAGCGGGTGCGCGCGATGTGGGAAGCGTTCAACGGCCGCTCCGCCGCCTACGCCGCGGCGCTCGACAGCGGCGACGTGATGGCGCTGGCGGGCGCGATCGGCCGCAACGTTTGGCGCGGCCAGGCGCCCCCGGAGTCCGCGCACGCCTTGGCGGCCCTGGCGCTGGAGCAGTCCAAGCACCTGGCGGAACAGCCGGTCGAGGCGCTGACGGCGGGCCGGGTCAGCTTCCGGCCGGCGCGGGCCACGGAATGACCCCCGAACTGCATCGCCCCGAACTGCACCGTCCAGTCGCGCTGGACCGCATCGGGCCGCGCGGCTTGGCCGTGGATGTCCAGGCGAAACCAGACGAGCTGCCGGCCATCGCGGCCCGGCTGCACGTCTTGGCGCTGGCAAGCCTGCATTGCGCGTTCAAGCTGCGCCGGGTCGGCGCGTCCACGGTGGAGGCGGAGGGCGTGCTGCGCGCCCAAGTGACCGAAACCTGCGTCGTCTCGCTCGACCCGTTCAGCCACGACGTGCAGGAAGCGTTCACCGTCCACTTCGTGCCGCCCGGCGCCGAGGACGACAACCCGGACCCGGAGGCAGTTGACCAAATCCCCTACGCAGGCAGCGCGGCCGATCTTGGGGAAGCGGCGGTGGAGCAGCTTGCCCTGGCGCTCGACCCGTTTCCGCGCAAGCCCGGCGCCGCGCTGCCGGACGAGGCGACGACGGAAACGCCCAGCCCTTTCGCCGCGTTACGTGTGCGGCAGACGCGGGAATAGGCCGTCGCTTGCAGCCCGGGTGCGGCTCTGCTAGACCGCGCGGCTCGTTATTCTCGTTATTGACTTCGTGATCCCGGCGCGTCGCATTCTTGCCGCGCGCCCTTTAGCCCGGAGGGGCGCTGTCCCATGGCTGTTCCCAAGAAGAAAACGTCCCCGTCCCGCCGTGGCATGCGCCGCAGCCATGATGCGCTGCGGGTTGAAGCCCACGCCGAGTGCTCCAATTGCGGCGAGCTGAAGCGGCCTCACCACCTTTGCAGCCACTGCGGCCATTACGACGGCCGTGAGGTCGTGGCCGCCGGCAAGGCACTCAAAGGGGCCGTTCGCGCCTGAGAACGCCGGGCTGGGACGCCCAGCGATGACCGAATCCTTCAATCTCGCCATCGACGCCATGGGCGGCGACCACGCGCCTGACGCGGTGCTGGACGGTATTGCGATCGCGGCCGAGCGGCACCCGGCGGCGCGCTTCCTGCTGGTGGGCGACCAGGAAAGGCTCGGCCCCCTGGTGGCATCGCGCAGGCGTGTTCAGGCTTCCTGCACGATCCGCCACGCGCCCGAGGCCATTTCCAGTGAGATGAAGCCGACCGCGGCATTGCGGGTGCGCGCGTCCTCCATGCGGGTTGCCATCGACGCGGTGGCGGGCGGCGAGGCGTCGGGCGTGGTTTCCGCCGGCAACACCGGGGCGCTGCTGGCACTGGCGAAGATCGTGATCAAGGCCTTGCCCGGCATCGACCGCCCGGCTATGGCGGCTATTGGGCCTTCGGCCCGTGGCGACGTGGTGATGCTCGACCTCGGCGCCAACGTGCAGTGCGATGTGCGCAACCTCGTCGAGTTTGCCGTCATGGGCGACGTGTTCGCCCGCACCGTGCTGGGCCTGCCGGCACCCACCATCGGCCTGCTGAACGTGGGGTCCGAGGAGCTGAAGGGCGACGACCGTGTGCGCCAGGCGGCCGAAATCCTGCGCGCGAGCCACATCGCCCCGCAGTTCCACGGCTTTGTGGAAGGGCACGACATCGCCGCCGGCACTACGGACGTGATCGTGACCGACGGCTTCACCGGCAACGTGGCGCTGAAGACCGGGGAAGGCGCGCTCAAGCTGGTAGGCGACCTGCTGAAGCAGATTTTCCGCAGCAGCTTGGCGGCGCGGCTCGCCTACCTGCTTGCCCGGCCCGGGCTGGACCGCATGAGGCTCTGGCTCGACCCGCGGCGCTACAACGGCGCGGTGATGCTGGGGCTGAACGGCGTCGTGGTGAAGTCGCATGGCGGCGCCGACGCGGAAGGGTTTGCCCATGCGATCGACGTGGCGATGGACATGGTCGTGCACCGCTTCAACGAGCAGATCCGCGACGGCCTGGGACGGATCGAGGCAATGAAGCCGGACAAGGGCGGCCCGCAGCTCCTGGCGGCTGTTTAAGCGCGATGGCGCTGCGCAGCGTGATCGCGGGGGTGGGCGGCTACCTGCCGAAGCGCATCGTCTCCAACGACGAGCTGTCCCGCACCATCGACACGACCGACGAGTGGATTCAGGAACGCACCGGCATCAAGCAGCGCCACATCGCCGGGCCGACCGAAACCTGCGCCTTCATGGGCGCGCGGGCGGCTGCGGCGGCGCTGGCCCATGCCGGCTGCGGGACCGAGGACGTCGATGCGGTGATCCTGGCGACGGCGACGCCGGATCAGGCGTTCCCCGCCTCGGCCCTCCGGGTGCAGGCGGAGCTTGGCATCACCCGCGGGTTCGGCTTTGATATCTCGGCGGCGTGCAGCGGGTTCATCTACGCGCTGGCGATGGCCGACGCCACCATCCGCGCCGGGCAGGCCGCGGGCGTGCTGGTGATCGGCAGCGAGGTGTATTCCCGGATCATGAACTGGGCGGACCGCGGCACTTGCGTGCTGTTCGGCGACGGCGCTGGGGCGGCCTTCGTGCGGCCCGGCACCGAGCGGGACGGCGCGCGCGGCATCCTGTCCACCCACCTGCACGCGCAGGGTACGCTGGGCGACCTGCTGTATGTCGATGGCGCCGTCGGGCGCCCGGACCGGTCGGGCCAACTGGTGATGAACGGGCGCGAGGTGTTCCGCCACGCGGTCGCCAAGCTCGCCGCCGTGGTGGACGAGGCGCTGGCAGCGAACGGCCTGGGCCACGCGGACATCGACTGGCTGGTGCCGCACCAGGCGAACCGCCGCATCATCGATGCGATGGGCCGCAAGCTTGACCTGCCGTCCGAGCAGGTAGTGGTCACGGTGGACCGCCATGCCAACACCTCGGCGGCGTCGGTCCCCTTGGCGCTGGCGGAGGCGTGCGGCGACGGGCGGATCAAGCGGGGCGACCTGGTGGTCATGGAGGCGCTGGGCGGCGGCATGACCTGGGGGTCCGCGCTCGTCCGCTTTTGAGGCGTGGGCGCAACAGCCTCGACGAAAATTGTTTAAGGTCAGCATGTTCGCTTGACGCCTATGCGTCAGATGCATAGCCTGGCGCAATGAACACGGTGACGCGGGCGCAATTGGCCGAAACGATCTACGCGCAGGTCGGGCTGTCGCGCAACGATTCGGCAGACCTGCTTGAGACGGTGCTGGAACGAATGTCGCGGGCGCTGGAAGCCGGCGACTCCGTGAAGATCAGCGGGTTCGGGACGTTCTCAGTCCGGCAGAAGGGCCGGCGGATCGGCCGCAACCCGAAGACCGGGGTGGAGGTGCCGATCCTGCCGCGCCGCGTGCTGACGTTCCGGCCCAGCCAAGTGCTGAAGGCGCACGTGAACGGCTCGGCCATCCCGGCGAGCGACGACGTATGAGCGGCTCCGACGACCTGCCGCCGGACGAAGGGGTGCCCGAGGAGGCTGCCCTGGCCGTCGTCCCGGGCGAAGCGGGCACCGACGACAGCCGGCCGCGGGCCAAAAAGGCGCCCAACGCCTTCCGCACGATCAGCGAGGTGGCGGACGAACTGCATATCCCGCAGCACGTCCTCCGGTTCTGGGAAACCAAGTTCCCGCAGATCAAGCCGCTCAAGCGTGGCGGCGGGCGGCGCTATTACCGCCCGGACGACATCCAACTGCTGCGCCGCATCTCCGATTTGCTGTATATCCAGGGCTATACGATCAAGGGCGTGCAGCGCCTGTTACGGGAGGGTGGGGGCCAATTGTCAGACAACATTCCACCGGCGACCGCCGCCGAGCGCGCCGCCGCCGAAGCCGAACGGGCCAGCGTCGCCGCACCCGAGCCGCCCGAGCCTGCATCCCGCCCCGACACGGACGAGGTCGCCCGGCTTCGTGCCCTGCTGAAACACAGCCTTGATGAGCTGACGGCGCTGCGGGCCATGCTGGATTGATGCCGAGCCTTGGGATTCGGTTGCGCCGCGGCGTTGCGGCCTGCGCGGCACCCTGCTAGACCAGGGCCGTGTCGGAGCGTAGCGCAGCCTGGTAGCGCATCAGTCTGGGGGACTGGGGGTCGTGGGTTCGAATCCCGCCGCTCCGACCATGTCTTTTGACAGGTTAGCTGTTGGTCGCCTTCGGTTTCTGATGCTCTCAGAAACATATGATGAGCAAATCGCGGCAATGGCCCAGTTCAAAAGCTGGCCGCATTACATCGCGTTTTCGATTCGCACATTTGATACTGGCCTAAAGTTTGGCCGTCTCAGCTCTGGATTCCCGTCCGCAAGACAACGAAACTGAACCGAGGCGTGGCCGAGCGCTTTCCAAGCATTCCGTGCAAAGTATAATTCATTTGTTTTTCATTGTTCAACTCAAGTTTGAATTCTAGTCGGTCGCTTTTTGTGGATTTTTTACAGCGGCGCCGAGATGCCGTGGTTTGCATCCGAGATGATCGCCAAGAAGCAACCGACCGGACGATTACCGGCAGCCGCCAGCAGAACCATGGCCTGGTATCCGCGAAAGCCAGGGGCAGGGTGTCGGGATTGGGAAGACTCAGCCTGGGGCTAAAAGGCGTGAGTTCGTATCCCGCCGCTCCGACCACACCACTCGCTGGCGTCAGGCCGGAAGCAGCACCGTCGCTACTGCCTGCGCCGCGATGCCTTCGCCGCGCCCGGCGAAGCCCAGCCGCTCCGTCGTTGTCGCCTTGACCGAGATCAGGCCGGGTTCGACGCCCAGAAGCTCCGCCAGCCGGACCTGCATGACGCTGGCATGCGGCGTGATCTTCGGCCGCTCGCAGATCAGCGTCACGTCGGCGTTGGCCAGCCGCCCGCCGCGCTCCGCGATCCGCCCGGCGGCGTGCACCAGGAAACGGGCGCTGTCGGCATCTTTCCAGGTCGCCTCGCTCGGCGGGAAATGGCGGCCGATGTCGCCCTCCGCCAGCGCGCCGTAGATCGCGTCGCACAGCGCGTGGATGCCGACATCCGCGTCGGAGTGCCCGGCCAGCCCGAGCGCGTGCGGCACCACCACGCCGCACAGCACCAAGGCGCGGCCCGGCGCCAGCGCGTGCACGTCGAACCCGGAGCCGACCCGTGGAACCATCGCCGGCGCCAACGCCCGTTCCAGCCGCATGAGGTCCTCCGGGTACGTGAGCTTGATGTTGTCCTCGGCGCCGGGCACGAGGTCCACGGGCAGTCCCGCCTGTTCCAGCAGCGCGGCATCATCCGTGAGGCCGGGCGCGGCGTGTTTGCGGTGCAGGCGGAGCAGGGTGGGGTAGTCGAAGGCCTGCGGGGTTTGCGCGCGGAACAGGCCGGCCCGCTCGACAGTGGCCTCAATGCGCCCGCCCGCGGCGCGTTTCAGCGTGTCAGCAACCGGCAGGGCGGGAATAGCGCCCGGCACGCGCGCGAGGGCGTCAAGCAGGGCCGGGATGATGTGCCCGGGCACGCAAGGGCGCGCGGCGTCATGGATCAGCACGACCTCCGGCGCAAGCGGCGCCAAGGCTTCCAGCCCGGCGCGCACGCTGTCCTGCCGGGCCGCGCCGCCGGGTATCGCTGGCAAGCAGTCCAGCCCGGCCAGCGCCGGGCCGAGCAGCGCCGGGTCTCCCACCGGCTGCAGGTGCGCCACATGGGGCAGCAGGCATTCCGCCGCCCAGCGCACGACGGGCTTGCCGGCAACCACCGCGTATTGCTTCGGCTGGCCGGCCCCGAACCGGGTGCCGGAACCGGCGGCGACGAGGATGGCGGCAACACGCATGGCGCCACCCAATGCCGACCGCCCACCGCGGCGTCAACCCGTGCGGCTGGCTGCGGTCGGTGATTGCGTCAGGCGCGGCCCGGCATTAGTTTGCCCAAATCATGGGCAACCCAAATACCACAGGCCTGATCGGCCCCATCACCCTGGGATCAGGGCGCCATGCCGTCACGCTTGCCCTTCCGGTGATCCTGGCGCCGATGTCGGGGGTCACGGACCTGCCGTTCCGGCGCTTGGCGAAGCGGCAGGGCGCCGGCCTCGTGGTGTCCGAGATGATCGCCTCCTGGGCAATGGTGCGGGAGAACCGGGTCACGCTGCGCATGGCGGAGGTCGATGGCTGCGGCGGCCCTAGCGCGGTGCAGCTCGCCGGCTGCGACCCGGCCGCCATGGCGGAGGCGGCGCGCATCGCGGTCGGCCACGGCGCCGACCTGATCGACATCAATTTCGGCTGCCCGGTGAAGAAGGTCGCGGTCGGCCAGGCCGCCGGGTCCGCGCTGATGCGCGACGAAGTAGCGGCGGCCCGCATTCTGGAAGCCACGGTGGGAGCCGTGCCGGTGCCGGTCACGCTCAAGATGCGCATGGGATGGGATCACACGAGCCTCAATGCGCCCAGCCTGGCCCGCATCGCCGAGGCGTGCGGCATCCAGATGGTCACGGTGCACGGGCGCACCCGGCAGCAGTTCTACACGGGATCGGCCGACTGGCGGTTCGTGGCGAAGGTCAAGCAGGCGGTCCGCCTGCCGGTGATCGTCAACGGCGACATCTTGACCGAAGACGACGCGGCGGAGGCGCTGCGCCAGTCCGGCGCGGACGGCGTAATGATCGGCCGGGGCTGCTACGGCCGGCCCTGGTTCCCGGCGCTCGCCGCGCGGTTCCTCCTGACCGGCGAACGTCAGGCCGAGCCGACCTTGGCCCAGCAGAAGGCCACCATGCTGGAGCACTATGACGCCATGCTGCGGCATTTCGGCGAGGACGCCGGGGTGCGGGTCGCCCGTAAGCATCTGTCCTGGTACTCGCGCGGCCTGTTCGGATCGACCGAGTTCCGCTCCGCCATCAACAAGCTGTCGAGCCGGGCGGCGGTGGAGGCGCTGATCGACGCCTTCTTCGACCCGCTGATCGACCGCAACGCCGCCCGCGCGCCGGAGGCGCTCGCCGCATGAAGGACGCATTGACACGGGAGCGCCCGGCCCTGGTGGAACGATTGACGCCGCGGCCCCCGCCGGCCCCGTCCGGCGAGATCGACGCGCAGGCGATGCTGAGCGCGCTGCCCATCCCGGTCGTGCTGCTCGACGCGGCGAACCGCTTCCGCTTCGCCAACCAGGCCGCCGAGCAGTTCCTCGGGGTCTCGTTGATGCAGTTGCGCCAGATGACGCTGGCCTCCCTGCTGCCGGAAGACAACCCGCTGTTCGCGCTGCTGGCGCAGGTTCGGCAGCAAGGCTCCACGATCTTCGACCACGACCTGACGCTGGAAGGCCCGCGGCTCTACAAGCGCGGCACCGCGGTGCAGGCGACGGCGCTGCTGGAGGACCCGGGCTGCGTGCTGCTGACCCTGCAGGACAGCTCCGCCGCCCGGGCGCTGGACCGCCAAATCCAGTTCCGCGGGGCGGCGCGCAGCGTCACCGGCATGTCGGCGGTGCTGGCGCATGAGGTCAAGAACCCGCTGTCCGGCATCCGCGGCGCGGCGCAACTGCTGGAAGCCAGCGTGACCGAAGGCGACCGCGAGTTGACGGTGCTGATCCGCGACGAGGCGGACCGTATCCGGGACCTGGTGGACCGCATGGAGATTTTCGGCGAGAAGCCGATCGAGCGCCGGGCGGTCAACATCCACCGCGTGCTGGAGCATGTGCGCCGCCTCGCCAGCACCGGGTTCGCGGCGCATGTGCGGCTGACGGAGGTATACGACCCGTCGCTGCCGCCGACCTGGGCCAACCGGGACCAGTTGGTCCAAGTGATGCTGAACCTCGTGAAGAACGCGGCCGAGGCGATCACCAGCGATCCGGCGCTCATGAAGCGCGGCACCGGGGAGGTCGTGCTGACCACGGCCTATCAGCACGGGATGCGGCTGGCCGTTGCGGGCAGCGACCATCGGCTGCATCTGCCGCTGGTGGTGACGGTGCGCGACAACGGGCCGGGCATCCCGGAGGACATCCGGTCCCACCTGTTCGAGGCGTTCGTGACCAGCAAGCCATCCGGCAGCGGCCTGGGACTGGCCCTGGTCGCGAAGATCGTCGGCGACCACGGCGGGCTGATCGAAGTGGACAGCCGTCCCGGCCGGACGGAGTTCCGCCTGTTCCTGCCGGTGATCATCGAGGCCGAGGCGGACGCACCCTGAAAGACTCTCCATGACGCCCCCCACCGTTCTCGTGGCCGATGACGACCGGTCGATCCGCACGGTCCTGACCCAGGCGCTGGGCCGGTCCGGCTACCAGGTGCGCTGCACCGGCAACGCCGCCACGCTTTGGCGCTGGGTGGAGGACGGCGAGGGCGACCTGGTGATCACCGATGTGGTGATGCCGGACGAGAACGGCCTCGACCTGATCCCGCGCATCAAGCGCATTCGGCCGGACCTGCGCGTCATCGTCATGAGCGCGCAGTCCACCCTGATGACCGCGGTGAAGGCGGCACAGCGCGGAGCGTTCGAGTACCTGCCCAAGCCCTTTGACCTCAAGGAGCTGCTGGCCGTCGTCGGGCGGGCGCTGCAAACGCCGGTCCCGGTCGCGGACATGCCGCCCAGCGAGCCGCGCGACGCGGAGGAGCGCCTGCCGCTGATCGGCCGCAGCGTCGCGATGCAGGAAATCTACCGCAGCATCGCCCGGCTCACCACAACCGACCTGACCGTCATGGTGAACGGGGAAAGCGGCACCGGCAAGGAGTTGGTGGCGCGCGCCCTGCACGACTACGGCCGCCGCCGCACCGGGCCGTTCGTTGCCATCAACATGGCCGCCATCCCGCGCGAGCTGATCGAGAGCGAGCTGTTCGGACATGAGCGCGGCGCCTTCACCGGGGCGCTGAACCGCAGCCAGGGCCGCTTCGAGCAGGCCGCCGGCGGCACGCTGTTCCTGGACGAGATCGGCGACATGCCGGCGGAAGCGCAGACCCGGCTGCTGCGCGTGCTGCAGGAAGGCGAGTTCACCACCGTCGGCGGGCGGCAGCCGATCCGCGCCAACGTCCGCATCGTCGCCGCGACCCATCGCGACCTGCGCCAGGCGATCCGCGCCGGGCAGTTCCGCGAGGACCTGTTCTACCGGCTGAACGTCGTGCCGATCCGCTTGCCCCCGCTGCGCGAACGGCTGGAGGACATCCCCGTCCTCGCCCGGCACTTCCTGGAAAAGGCCCGGGACAGCGGCCTGCCGGCGAAGTCGCTCGATCAGTCCGCCATCGAGCGCCTCCGCCAGCACCGCTGGCCCGGCAACGTGCGCGAGCTGGAGAACCTCATGCGGCGGCTCGCCGCCCTTTACGCGCAGGAGATGATCACCGACGAGGTGATCGGCACCGAGCTGCTGGAAAGCGGCATCGACGCCGAGCCGCTGCACGGCTCCGGCAGCCCCGAGCCGCTGGCGCTCGCGGTGGAGCGGCACATCCGGCAGTTCCTCGCCGCCAGCCGCGACGGGATGCCGATGCGCGACATCTACGACCAGGTGATCGCCGAGGTGGAGCGCCCGCTGATCCAGATGACGCTGTCGGCGACGCGCGGCAACCAGATCAAGGCGGCCTCCATGCTCGGCCTCAACCGCAACACGTTGCGGAAGAAGATCCGCGACCTGGACATCCCGGTCGTGCGCGGGATCGGCTGACGGTGAACGCGTCCAGCAAACGCTCGGCGCTCCGGGCGGCAGCGGGACCGCCGCGCCGTTCGCTGCCGCGCCGGGTGGCGGACGCGCTGCTGGGGAAGATCATCACGCTGCTGCTGGCGGCCTTCGCGCTGGCGCTGGGCATCTCGACGTTCGTGATGCTGTCGGGCGGCGTGCCGCTCACGCCCAACCTGATGTTCGCGCTGGTGCTGGCGAACCTTGTCGTGCTGCTGCTGCTGGGCGCGGTGCTGGCCGGGCGGATCACCCGCATCTGGGTGGAGCAGCGCCGGGGGTCCGCAGGCTCCCGCCTGCATGTCCGGCTGGTGCTGCTGTTCAGCGTCGTGGCCGTGACGCCTGCCATCGTCGTCGCCGTGTTCGCGACCGCGTTCTTCAACCTGGGCATCCAGTCCTGGTTCAACGACTCGGTCCGCATCGCATTGAACGAAGGGTTGGAAGCGTCGCGCGGCTACCTGGAGGAGCACCGCAACAACATCCGGGCCGACGTGCTCGGCATGGCCAACGACATCGCGCGCGACGGGCAGTTCGTGGCGAGCGATCCTTATGCCCTCGGCCAGATCCTGCAAACCCAGACTGTGCTCCGCGGTCTCACCGAGGCGATCATCTATGAGCCGGTCACAGGCTCGGTGTTCGCCGGCGTCGGCCCGATGTCGGGCTTCGGCGTGGAGCCGGCGCCGCCAGAAGCGACGGAACAGGCCAAGAACGGCGACGTCGCGGTGCTGGGGTCGCCCGACGACAACCAGGTGCGCGCCGTCGTCCAGCTCAACACCAAGCCGAGCCTGATGCTGCTGATCGGCCGTCCGGTCGATCCGCAGATCCTCAGCCACATGGCGCGGACCGAGCGCGCGGTCGCCGAATACAAGCAGCTTGACGAGAACCGGTCCGGGCTGCAGGTGACGTTCGCGCTGATCTTCGCCCTTGTGGCGCTGCTGGTGCTGTGCGCCGCCATCCTGATCGGGTTGGTGCTTGCCAACCAGATCGCGCGCCCGGTCGGGCGGCTGATCCTGGCGGCCGAGCGGGTCCGGGCGGGGGACCTGTCGGTGCGGGTGCCGGAAATCCAAAGCGAGGACGACGTGGCCGGGCTGTCCCGCGCGTTCAACCGCATGACGGGGCAGCTCGCATCGCAACGGACGGAGCTGATGGACGCCTACAGCCAGATCGACGGGCGGCGGCGGTTCACCGAGACGGTGCTGGCGGGCGTGTCCGCAGGCGTGATCGGGCTGGACGCCTCGGCCAACGTCGAACTGCCGAACCGGGCGGCGAGCGAGCTGGTCGGCATGGACCTGACCGCGGCCATCGGCCTGCCGCTGGGCCATGTGGTGCCGGAGTTCGCGCCCCTGCTGGACCAGGCGGCCGACCAGCCGGAGCGCGCGCGGACCGCCGAAGTGCAGATCGGGCCGCCGTCGCGGCGCCGCACGCTCTTGGTGCGGATCGGCGCCGACCTGCACGGCGGGCGGCCGGACGGCTACGTCGTGACCTTCGACGACATCACCGAGCTGCAATCGGCGCAGCGCAAGGCGGCCTGGGCGGACGTCGCCCGGCGCATCGCGCACGAGATCAAGAACCCGCTGACCCCGATCCAGCTTTCGGCGGAGCGGCTGAAGCGGCGCTTCACCAAGGAGATCACGTCGGACCCCGAGACGTTCTCGCAATGCGCCGACACCATCGTGCGCCACGTCGGCGACATCGGCCGCATGGTGGACGAGTTCTCGGCCTTTGCCCGGATGCCGCAGCCGGTGCTGCGGCCCGAGGATGCCGGGCGCATCGCGCGGGAAACGCTGATTCTGCAGCGCAGCGCCCGGCCGGAGATCAATTGGACCACCGACATCCCGGAACGCGGCCCCATGGCGCTGTGCGACCGCCGGCTGGTCGGCCAGGCGCTGACCAACCTGCTGCAGAACGCGGCCGACGCCGTCGCCATGCGGCCGCGTGGGCCGGGCGAGCCGGCCGGGCACATCAGCCTTTCCGTCCACGCGGATGCCGGCACCGTGGCGATCCAGGTGCGCGACGACGGGGTGGGCTTCCCGGACGAGGACCGCGAGCGGCTCACCGAGCCGTATGTCACGCATAAGCCAAAGGGCACTGGGCTGGGCTTGGCAATCGTGAAGAAGATCATGGAGGACCATGGCGGCAGCCTCGTGCTGGACGACTGCACCGACGGGCCTGGTGCGGTCGCCACGCTGTCCCTGCCGCTCTTGGTGGCTGAACCAGTGAAGGCTTAGCAATGGCGAACGAGATCCTGATCGTCGATGACGAACCCGACATCCGCATGTTGATCGAGGGCATCCTCGAGGACGAAGGCTACACGGTCCGCCAGGCCGGCGACTCCGATGCGGCGCTTGCGGCCTTCCGGATGCGCCGGCCATCGCTGGTGATCCTCGACATCTGGCTGCAAGGGTCGCGGCTCGACGGCCTCGGCATCCTCAAGGCGCTGCTGACGGAGGAGCCGCACGTCCCCGTCGTGATGATCTCCGGCCACGGCACCATCGAGACGGCGGTCTCGGCGATCCAGCTTGGCGCCTACGACTTCATCGAGAAGCCGTTCAAGTCGGACCGGCTGCTGCTGATCATCCGCCGGGCGCTGGAAGCGGCGCGGCTGGCGCGGGAGAATGCGGAGCTGCGGCTGCGCGCCGGGTTCGAATCGAACCTGACGGGGCACAGCGCCGCGATCACCGCGCTTCGCGCCGCGGTGGAGCGGGTGGCGCCGACCGGCTCCCGCGTGCTGATCAGCGGACCCGCCGGCTCCGGCAAGGAGGTCGCGGCGCGGATGGTGCACACGCGGTCGCGCCGGGCGGACGGGCCATTCATCGCCCTGAACTGCGCCACCCTGAACCCGGCCCGCTTCGAGGAAGAGCTGTTCGGCGTGGAGGCCGGCGCCGACCCCATCGCCGCGCCGCGCCGCGCCGGGGTGCTGGAACGCGCGCATGGCGGGACGCTGCTGCTCGACGAGGTGTCGGACATGCCGCTGGAAACCCAAGGCAAGATCGTCCGCGCCTTGCAGGACCAGACGTTTGAGCGCCTCGGCGGCTCCTTCCGCGTCAAGGTCGATGTCCGCGTGCTGGCCACCACCAACCGGGATTTGCAGGTGGAGATCGGCAACGCGCGGTTCCGCGAGGACCTGTACTACCGCCTCGCCGTCGTGCCGATCCGTATGCCGAGCCTGAAGGAGCGGCGGGAGGACGTGCCGGAACTCGCCCGCTACTTCCTCGAACGCTCCGCGGAAACATCCGGGATGCCGGGGCGCGAGCTATCGACCGACGCGCTCACGGCGCTGCAGGCCTATGACTGGCCCGGCAACGTCCGGCAGCTCCGCAACCTCATGGATTGGCTGCTCATCATGGCGCCTGGCACCGCGAGCGACAGCATCCGGGCGGAGATGCTGCCCGCTGAGATCAGCCAGGGCGCCCCGGCGCTGCTGAACTTCGACCCTAGCGCCGACCTGATGGGCCTGCCGCTGCGGGAAGCGCGGGACCTGTTCGAGACGCAATACTTGCAGGCGCAACTGCTGCGCTTCGGCGGCAACATCAGCCGCACCGCCGGGTTCGTCGGCATGGAGCGCAGCGCGCTGCACCGCAAGCTCAAGCAGTTGGGCGTCAACTCCGACGACCGCGGGGCCGCATGAGCCGGATCGCCTACGTTAACGGGCGCTACCTGCCGCAACGCGATGCCTGCGTGAACGTGGAGGACCGCGGCTACCAGTTCGCCGATGGGATCTACGAGGTCGTCCACCTTTGCCGCGGCCGGTTCATCGACAGCGACCGCCACCTAGCGCGGCTGGAGCGCTCCCTGGCCGAGGTGCGGATCGCCATGCCCATGGGCCGGGGCGCCTTGCTTCGCGTGCTGGCCGAGGTCGCGCGGCGCAACCGGGTGCAGGACGGGCTGCTGTACATGCAGGTGACGCGCGGCGTTGCCCGGCGCGACCACGCCTTCCCCACCCAGGCGGTGAAGCCGGCGCTGGTGGTGACGGTGCGCCGCATCCCGCCGTATCCCACCGACATCGAGCGTTGGACGGCGCGCGCCATCACCCACCCGGATCAGCGCTGGGCGCGGTGCGACATCAAATCGACGGGCCTGCTGCCCAACGTGCTGGCCCGGCAGGCGGCGGCCGAGCAGGGTGCAGCCGAGGCCGTCCTGATCGACGCAGCCGGCATGGTGACGGAGGGCGCCGCGACGAGTTTCTGGATCGTGGATGCCGAGGGCCGGCTGCGCACCCGGCATCTGGACCAAAACATCCTGCCAGGCTGCACCCGTGGCGCGTTGCTGGCGGTCATGCAGGATGCGGGCGTCGCCTTTGCCGAGCAGGCATTCAGCGAGGCCGAGCTGCGCACGGCGCAGGAAGCGTTCCTGACCAGTGCCACCAGTTTCGTGAAGCCCATCGTGGCAATCGACGGCCGGCCGGTCGGCGATGGCCGGGTCGGCCCGATAACCCGTCAACTATTCGCGCTGTTCGCCCGACACGTCCACGGCATGTCCAACGCCGCTTAGAGCATGGCCGTGTCGGGTGATCTTACGTGATCGGTGAACATGCTCGTAAACACAAAACCTAGACCGTGGCCGGTGCATCTGCCTGCACCGGCCACGGTCTAGGGTTGTTTCGCCTGGCGACGTTGCTAGGTTTGTCTGGCCGGCCCATATCTGGGTTTGCGGCAGCACCCTTGTGTCTTCGGCGTCGTGCCGGAGCCACACAACAAATAGGACACGAACGTGGCCACTGAGAAATCGCAGAATGTTCAGGATGTCTTCTTGAACCATGTGCGCAAGTCCAAAACCCCTGTCACCGTATTCCTCGTCAACGGCGTCAAGCTGCAGGGCATCATCACCTGGTTCGACAACTTCTCGGTGCTGCTGCGCCGGGATGGCCATACGCAGCTTGTCTATAAACATGCGATCAGCACCGTGATGCCGGGCGCGCCGATCCAGCTTTTCGACGCCAGCAAGGTCGAAGCCGCGGTGCAGGAGGCGGGTTCTGGCAGCGGCGCCGGCTGACACCGCCGCCGCGCCGACCCGCGCGGCGGTCGTCCTGCCCTGGGAAAAGCCCTCCCGGCAGGATGCCTCCCGCGCGGCGGACGCCCAGGTGGCTGAAGCGGTGGGGCTGGCCGCTTCCATCGGGCTTGTGGTGGTGCACAGCGCCGTTCTGCCGCTGCGTGCCCGGCGGTCGGCGACGTTGCTCGGCCAGGGCCAGGTTGCCACGGTCGGCGAGGCGATCCATGCCGAGGAGGTCGCCGTGGCCGTCGTGGACGCGCAGCTTAGCCCGGTGCAGCAGCGCAACCTGGAGCGGGCCTGGGAGTGCAAGGTCATCGACCGCACCGGCCTGATCCTGGACATCTTCGGGGAGCGTGCCCGCACCAAGGAAGGCGCCCTGCAAGTCGAGCTGGCCCACCTTGAATACCAGCGCAGCCGGCTCGTGCGCTCCTGGACCCACTTGGAGCGGCAGCGCGGCGGCTTCGGCTTCCTGGGCGGACCCGGCGAAACCCAGATCGAGGCCGACCGGCGGCTGATCGGCGACCGCATCGTGCGGGTCAAGAAGGAGCTGGAGCAGGTGCGGCGCACCCGCGGCCTGCACCGCAGCGCCCGGCAGCGCGTGCCCTATCCCATCGTCGCGCTGGTCGGCTACACCAACGCCGGCAAGAGCACGCTGTTCAACACCCTGACCGGGGCCGAGGTGCACGCGCAGGACCAGCTTTTTGCGACGCTCGACCCGACCATGCGCGGCATGACGCTGCCGTCGCACCGCCGGGTCATCCTGTCGGACACCGTGGGCTTCATCAGCGACCTGCCGACCGAGCTGGTCGCGGCGTTCCGGGCAACGCTGGAGGAGGTGAGCGAGGCCGACATCATCCTGCACGTGCGCGATGTCGCCCACCCCGACAGCGCGGCGCAGCGCGCCGACGTGGTCCGCGTGCTGGACGGCATGGTGAAGGACGGCGTGCTGGACGCCGACTGGCCGGCCCGCACCATCGAGGTGCTGAACAAGGCGGATCTGATGGGCGGCATCGAAGCCGTGCCGGCCCGGGATGGCTGCATCGCCGTTTCCGCCATCACCGGCGACGGCCTGCCGGCGCTGTCCCGGGCGATTGACAACCGGATTTCGGCAGGCATGGAGGTGGCCGATTATCACCTCCCGGCCTCCGACGGCGCGCGGATGGCCTGGCTGTATGAGCACGGCGAGGTAATGGAACGGCGGGACGAAGAGGACGGCGTCCACATCGTCGTCCGCATGCTCGCCGCCAATCGCGCCCGGTTTGAGCGCGGCGCGTGAGCGCCGCAGGGGACCTGGCCCAGGTCGTGCAATTGGTCCGGGCTGTCGCCCGCGCCGAGATCATGCCGCGGTTCCGCAACCTGGCGCCCGGCGATGTTCACGCGAAGACCGGGCCGCTCGACCTCGTGACAATCGCCGACGAGCAAGCCGAGTTGCGCCTGACGATGGGCCTGGGCCGGCTGTTCCCCGGCTGCGTCGTGGTGGGGGAGGAGGCTACGTCGCGTGACCCGGCGCTGCTCGGCACGATTGCCGACGCGGATCTTTGCTTCGTGGTGGACCCGGTGGACGGGACGGCGAACTTCTGCGCCGGGCTGCCGCTGTTCGGCACGATGGTGGCGGCGCTTCGCCGGGGCGCGGTGGTTGGCGCAGTGATTCATGATCCCATCGGCGGCGACACTGCGGTGGCTGTGGCGGGGCAGGGGGCCTGGCTGGAAACCGCTTCGGGGGACCGGACCGCCCTGCATGTCGCGGCGCCCGTGCCGCTGGCCGGGATGACCGGCTCCCTCTCGTGGAAATACATGCCGGAGCCGCCGCAATCCCGGGTGTGCTGCAACCTGCCGCGGCTCGGCGCAGCATGGGATTATCGCTGCGCCGCGCACCAGTATCGGATGCTGGCGGCGGGCCATTGCCACTTCAGCATCTATCACCGGCTGATGCCGTGGGACCACGCGGCGGGATGGCTGCTGCACCGGGAAGCCGGCGGCTGGTCGGCGCGGCTTGACGGCACGCCGTACAGTCCGGCGGAAACCGGCGGCGGCCTGATCTGCGCTCCGGACGAAGCGAGTTGGCACGCGCTCCGCTCAGCCTTGTTCGAGGACTGAGTTACTCGAGCCGCTTCACCGCGGCCCAAAGCGTTTCCATCGCGTCGAGCGTCGCGTCCGCCGGGCTTTGCCCCGCCTCTGCCAGACGGCGCTCCACCGCGTTGAACCGGCGGGTGAACTTCGCATTGGCTGCGCGGAGGCAGGCTTCCGGGTCCAGGCCCAGCTTCCGCGCCAGGTTGGCGACGACGAACAGCATGTCGCCGACCTCGTCCGCCAACCGGTCCGGGTCGGCGCCGGGCAGTTCGGCGCGGAGTTCCGCAACCTCCTCGTCCAGCTTGTCCAGCACGGCCGGCGCGTCCGGCCAATCGAAGCCGACCCGGCCGGCACGGGCGGTCAGCTTCGCGGCGCGGGTCAGCGCGGGCAGGCCGGCGGACACCCCGGCCAGGACGCCGGTTTCGGCGCGGGCCAGGCGCTCCTGGGCTTTCTGCTCTTCCCAGCCCGGCGGCCCCAACGCTTCGGATATTGGCGCGTCCGGCCCGGCGGGAAAGACGTGGGGGTGGCGCCGGATCATCTTGTCCGTGATGGCGCGGGCCACGTCGGCGAAGCCGAACGCGCCGGCCTCCTCGGCCATCCGCGCGTGGTAAACCACCTGGAACAGCAGATCCCCGAGTTCGTCCGGCAGCGCCGCCATGTCCTGGCGGGCGATGGCGTCGGCGACCTCGTAGGCTTCCTCAATGGTGTAGGGCGCAATCGTCTCGAAGCTCTGCACTTGGTCCCACGGGCATCCCGAGGCGGGATCGCGGAGCGCCGACATGACATGGAGCAGGCGGGCGATCTGCCGCTGCGGCTCGCCCGTTACGGGGGCCGTCAAGCGGCGTCTGCCAGCCGCACTCCGCAGGCGTCGAACGTTGCAAACAAACGGGCCGCGGCCTCCTCGTCCAGGCGCAGGTGCGGCGGGCGGATGTTCAGCCAGGCGTCGTCTCCGGTGTGGCGCGCGACCAGCGCCTTCAAGCCCGGGATCAACGCCGCCGAGGTCACGGCCCGGCGGAGCGCGGTCAACACCTCCTGCGCCGCGGTCCCGGCATCGGCGTCCCAGCCCGCATAGACTTGTGCGTTCACCGCAGAAGTCACGTTGCTGGCCGCCGAGATCGACCCTGCGCCCCCAGCCTGCAAAAGCTGATGCAGGTGGCTGTCATCGCCGCAATACACCTCGAACCCGTCCCGGGCGAAGTGCTCGACATAGGCGCGGGTGTTGGCGAAGTCGCCGCTGCTGTCCTTGATGCCTTTGATCGCACCGGGGAGGGCGTGCAGCAGGCGGCCGACCAGCGCCACGGTGAACGGCACCGCGGACTGCGCAGGGAAGTGATACAGGAAAAGCCGCGTGCCGGGCCAGCAGCACCGTGTCGGTCAAGGCCGGCGTAGCGACGCCGGGCAAGAGG
>CAXTUQ010000030.1:11004-20642 GCA_964247405.1 uncultured Acetobacteraceae bacterium | reverse complement strand
CGCGGCGGCGATCATCGCCGGGGACCAGGCGACGGCGGCGGACGTGGAGCGCATCAGCGCCGGGCTGGGCCTCGACCGCCCGTTCCTGATCCGTTTCGGCGAGTGGGTGTGGCACGTTTTGCGCGGCGACCTCGGCGTGTCGATCTTCACCAACTTGCCAGTGACGCGGATGATCCAGCAGCGGCTGGAGCCGACGATGTCGCTGATGGTCTTGACGCTGATCCTGTCCATTGTGATTGCGGTGCCGATGGGCGTGCTGGCGGCGTGGAACCAGGGCACCTGGATCGACCGGCTGATCATGGTGCTCGCGGTGTTCGGTTTCTCCGTGCCGGTGTTCGTGGTGGGCTATATTCTCGCCTACGTGTTCGCGCTGCAGCTCGATTGGTTTCCGGTGCAGGGCTACACGCCGCTGTCCCGCGGCTTCGGCCCGTGGCTGAGCAACCTGGTGCTGCCCTCGGTGGCGCTGGGCGGCGTGTACATCGCGCTGATCGCCCGCATCACCCGGGCGACGATGCTGGAGGTGCTGAGCCAGGACTACATCCGCACCGCCAAGGCCAAGGGCGTCGGCAGCCGCACGGTGCTGTTCCTGCATGCGCTGAAGAACGCCGCCGTGCCCATCGTCACCGTGATCGGCATTGGCGTGGCGCTGCTGATCGGCGGCGCCGTCGTGACCGAAAGCGTGTTCGCGATCCCCGGCCTCGGCCGTTTGGTGGTCGATGCGATCCTGCGCCGCGACTACCCGGTGATCCAGGGCGTCGTGCTGCTGTTCAGCTTCGTTTATGTCCTGGTCAACCTTGGGGTGGACCTGCTGTACACCGCTTTCGACCCGAGGATACGCTATTGAGCGCCACCGCCCTTCCCGACGCGCCGGTTGCCACCGCATCGGCGGCGCATGTCACCCCGGCGTCGGCGATGCCGGACGTGCTGCCACAGGCTAGACCGCGCGGCCGGGTCCGCACCTTCATCCGGCGCTACCCCACCATCTTCGCCGGCGGGCTGCTGCTGGCGCTGATCCTGTTCATCGCCGTGGCCGCCCCGCTGCTCGGCACCACGGACCCGACCGCGCTGGCGCCTGCGAAGCGCACGCGGGAGCCCTCGGTGCTGTACTGGTTCGGCACTGACATGCTGGGCCGCGACATCTATTCCCGCGTGCTCTACGGGGCGCGGGTGTCGCTGGTCGTCGGCTTCTCGGTGGCGCTGCTGTCGTCAGTGATCGGCATGGTGATCGGGCTGGTGTCGGGGTTCGTGCGCTGGGCGGACAGCGTCATCATGCGGGTGATGGACGGCCTCATGTCCATCCCGCCGATCCTGCTCGCCATCGCGCTGATGGCGCTGACCCGCGGCAGCGTCGGCAACGTCGTGACCGCCATCACCATCGCCGAGATCCCCCGGGTGTCCCGCCTGGTGCGCGGCGTCGTGCTGTCGCTCCGCGAGCAGCCGTATGTCGAGGCGGCGGTCGCTTCCGGCACGCGGGTGCCGATGATCATCTGGCGCCATATCGTGCCGAACACGCTGGCGCCGATCACGGTGCAGGCGACCTACATCTGCGCGTCGGCGATGATCACAGAGGCGATCCTGTCCTTCATCGGCGCCGGCACGCCGCCGATCATCCCGAGCTGGGGCAACATCATGGCGGAGGGCCGAGCGCTGTGGCAGGTGAAGCCCTACATCGTGTTCTTCCCGGCGGTGTTCCTGTCGCTGACGGTGCTGGCGGTGAACCTGCTGGGCGACGGGCTGCGCGACGCGCTTGATCCCCGCATGGCGAAGCGTGTCTGATGGCGGCGCTGCCCCCGCCGCGGAACGGCGAACCGCTGCTCGAAGTCGAGAGCCTGCAAACGCATTTCGGCACGCTCGACGGCGTGGTGCGCGCGGTGGAGGGCTTGTCGTTCCACATCGACGCAGGCGAGACGCTCGCCATCGTGGGGGAAAGCGGCTGCGGCAAGTCCGTCACCAGCATGAGCATCCTGCGGCTGATCCAGGAGCCGCCGGGCCGCATCGCGGGCCGCATCCAGTTTCAGGGCCGCGACCTGCTGAAGCTGTCCGAAGCCGAGATGCGCAAGCTGCGCGGCAACGACATCAGCATGATCTTTCAGGAGCCGATGACCAGCCTGAACCCGGTGCTGACCATCGGGCGGCAGATCGGCGAGACGCTGCGCCTGCACCAGGGCTTGTCGGCACGCCAGGCGGAGGCACGGGCGGTGGAGATGCTGACGCTCGTGGGCATCCCGGCGCCGGGCCGCCGGGTGCGGGAGTACCCGCACCAGCTTTCAGGCGGGATGCGGCAGCGAGTGATGATCGCCATGGCCCTGGCCTGCAACCCCAAGCTGCTGATCGCCGACGAGCCGACGACGGCGCTGGACGTGACCATCCAGGCGCAGATCCTGGACCTCATGCGGGACCTCAAGACCCGCATTGGCTCCGCCATCCTGCTGATCACCCACGACCTGGGCGTGGTGGCGGAGATGGCGCAGCGGGTGGTCGTGATGTACGCCGGGCGCAAGGTGGAGGAGGCCACGGCGGGCGAAATTTTCGCCAACCCGCAGCACCCCTATACACGGGGCCTGCTGGGCGCGGTGCCGCGGCTCGGCTCCTCGCTGTCCACCGGCGGGCGCTCCAAGCTTGCGGAGATCCCCGGCCTGGTGCCGTCGCTCCGCAAGCCCATCGTCGGCTGCGCCTTCGCCGGGCGTTGCCTGAGCGCCACCGACCTATGCCGAACGGTCGCGCCCGCAGTCGAAGAGAAGCGGCCCGGCCATTCCGTCGCCTGCCACTATGCCGAGTACGCCATGCCGGCCAACGTCACGGGGGAGCAGGCGGCATGAGCCGGACGCCGCCGCTGCTTGAGGTCAATGCGCTGAAGAAGCATTACCCGCTACGCGGCGGGTTGCTCGGCGGCGTCACCGGGCAGGTTTATGCGGTGGATGGCGTGACCTTCTCCATCGAGAAAGGCGAAACGCTGTCGCTGGTGGGGGAAAGCGGCTGCGGCAAAAGCACCGTAGGCAAGACTATCTTGCGCCTGATCGACCCGACCGACGGCGAGGTTTGGCTGGACGGCGCGCGCATCGACAACCTGCCCGTCAGCCAGTTGCGCCCGCTGCGCCAGCGCGTGCAGGTGGTGTTCCAGGACCCGTTCAGCAGCCTCAACCCTCGGATGAGGGTGCGGGACATCATCGCGGAGCCGCTGCGCAACTTCGGCCTGGCGAGTGGCGACGGGGAGATCGGCGACCGCGTGGCGAAACTCATGGACACGGTGCGCCTGCCGCGCGACGCCATGCGCCGCTTTCCGCATGAGTTCAGTGGCGGGCAGCGACAGCGCATCGGCATCGCCCGCGCGCTCGCCCCCGGCGCCGACCTGATCATCTGCGACGAGGCCGTTTCCGCGCTCGACGTTTCGGTGAAGGCGCAGATTGTCAACCTGCTGTCCGACCTGCAGGACGAGCTTGGGCTGGCGCTGCTGTTCATCAGCCATGACCTAGCCATCGTCGAGCACCTGACGCACCGGGTCGCGGTCATGTACCTTGGCAAGATCATGGAGATCGCCGAGCGCCGCACCTTGTTCGCCAACCCCCACCACCCCTACACCCGCGCGCTGCTGTCCGCCGTGCCGGTGCCGGACCCCACGGCCCGGCGCGACCGCATCATCCTGACCGGCGACGTGCCCAGCCCGATCAGCCCGCCCTCCGGCTGCCGCTTCCACACCCGCTGTCCCTACGTGTTCGACCGCTGCCGGACGGAGGAGCCGCTGTTGCGGGAGGTGGGCGAGGGGCAGAAGGCGGCCTGCCACCTCGACGAGCTGCCGGCGTTGCGGATGCTGCCGCAGGCGGCGTAAAGGAAAGTAGTTCAGCCCCCGGCTTGACCCTAGCCGGTCGAGGCGACCACACTACGTTGAGGTGTGCGGGTTTCTGGCCCAGCGCATGATTTATATTGGGAGAAAAACGATGCCGCAGGTATCGCTGACGGTGAACGGGCGAAGCCACACTGCCGAGGTCGAGGGCAGGACCCTGCTGGTTGAGATGCTGCGGGAAGGCATGGGTCTCACGGGCACGCATGTCGGCTGCGACACCAGCCAGTGCGGCGCCTGCGTGGTGCACGTGAACGGTGAATCGGTCAAAAGCTGCACGGTGCTGGCGATCCAGGCGAACGGCGCCGACGTCACCACGATCGAGGGCATCGCCGCAAACGACGGCACGCTGCACCCGATGCAGGCGATGTTCCGCGAGCACCACGCCCTGCAATGCGGCTTCTGCACGCCCGGCATGGTGATGAGCGCCATCGACCTGGTGCAGATGCACCCGGAGGGCCTGACCGAGGACCAGATCCGGCATGGGCTTGAGGGCAACCTGTGCCGCTGCACCGGCTACCACAACATCGTCAAGGCCATCGCCGCCGCATGGCCGATCATGCACGGCAAGGAGCTGCCCGTCGCCGCCGAGTAATCGCGCCACCGGCAGCAAGCCGGGGCTGCAAAGGGAAGAAGCACCATGGGTTTCGAGGGTATCGGCGCTTCCGTGCGCCGCAAGGAAGACCACCGGTTTCTCAGCGGCCGCGGCAACTACACCGACGACATCAACCGCCCGGGCCAGCTTTACGCGGTGATCCACCGGGCCGACCGGCCACATGCGCGGATTTTGGGCCTCGACACCGCCGCCGCCGCCGCGGCGCCCGGCGTGGTTGCCGTCTACACCGGCGCCGACATGCAGGCGGACGGCGTGGGCGGCGTGCCCTGCGGCTGGCAAATCCACAACAAGGACGGCTCGCCAATGGCGGAGCCGCCGCATCCCGTGCTCGCCGCCGGCAAGGTGCGCCATGTCGGCGACCCTGTCGCCGTGGTGATCGCCGAAACCCGGCAGCAGGCGAAGAACGCAGCCGAGCTGCTGGCGATTGACTACGAGGATCTGCCGGCGGTTGCCGCGGTGCGGGACGCGGTGGCGCCGGGGGCGCCCCTGGTGCACGACGATGCGCCGGGCAACGTCTGCTTCGACTGGCACATCGGCGACAAGGCCATTGTCGATGCGGCGTTCGCCCAGGCGGCGCATGTCGTCGAGCTTGACCTGACCAACAACCGCCTGGTGCCGAACGCCATGGAGCCGCGGGCGGCCATCGGCGATTTCGACCGGTCCTCGGGCGAGTTCACGCTCTACACCACGAGCCAGAACCCGCACGTCATCCGGCTGTTGATGGGCGCTTTCGTGCTGCACATCCCGGAGCACAAGCTGCGCGTGGTGGCGCCCGACGTGGGCGGCGGCTTCGGCTCGAAGATCTACCACTACGCCGAGGAGGCCATCGTCACTTGGGCCGCCGGCAAGCTGCACCGCCCGGTGAAGTGGACCTGCGACCGCAGCGAGGCCTTCATGTCGGACGCGCACGGGCGCGACCACTACAGCAAGGCGGCCATGGCGGTGGATGCGCAGGGCAAGTTCCTGGCGCTGCAGGTCAGCACGCTCGCCAACATGGGCGCCTACCTTTCGACCTTCGCGCCCGCCATTCCGACCTATCTCAGCGCCACGCTGCTTGCCGGCGTCTATACGACGCCGGCGATCTACGCCGAGGTCAAGGCGGTGTTCACCCATACCGTACCCGTGGACGCCTACCGGGGCGCTGGGCGGCCAGAGTCGGCCTATCTGCTGGAGCGGCTGGTGGACGTGATCGCGCACGACACCGGGCTGGACCGGGTGGCGATCCGCCGCCTCAATTTCATCCCGCGCGACGCCTTCCCATACCAAACGCCGGTGGCGCTGAACTACGACAGCGGCGATTACGAGGCGACGTTGACATCCGCGCTGGCCGCCGCGGACTGGGACGGGTTCCCGGCCCGGCGCCGGGCCGCCGCGGCGCGCGGCAAGCTGCGCGGCATCGGCATCTCGACCTATGTGGAGGCTTGCGGCATCGCGCCGAGCAAGCTGGTGGGGCAGTTGGGCGCGCGCGCCGGGCTATACGAGGTCGCCAACATCCGGGTGCACCCGACCGGCAGCGTCACCGTGCTGACCGGCACGCACAGCCATGGGCAGGGGCACGAGACGACATTCGCGCAGCTTGTCTCCGACCAGCTCGGCATCCCGGTCGATCAGGTGGACGTGGTGCACGGCGACACGGCCAAAATTCCGTTCGGGATGGGCACCTACGGCAGCCGCAGCCTGGCGGTGGGCGGGTCCGCCATGGTCAAGGCCATGGACAAGGTGATCGCCAAGGGCAAGAAGATCGCCGCCCACCTGATGGAAGCATCGGTCGAGGACATCGAGTTCAAGGACGGCCGCTTCTCCGTCGCCGGCACCGACAAGAGCAAGGCGTTGGCCGAGGTGTCGCTTGCGGCCTACGTGCCGCACAACTACCCCATCGAGGAGCTTGAGCCGGGCCTCGATGAGACCGCGTTCTACGATCCCAAGAACTTCACCTTCCCCGGCGGCTGCCACGTCTGCGAGGTGGAGATCGACGCCGACACCGGGACCGTCACCGTGGCGAACATGGTGGCGGTGGACGACGTGGGCCGGGTCATCAACCCGATGATCGTCGAGGGGCAGGTGCAGGGCGGGCTGGCCCAGGGCATCGGGCAGGCGCTGATGGAGAACGCGGTCTATGACAGCGAGGCGCAACTGGTGACCGGCTCCTTCATGGACTACCAGATGCCCCGGGCGCACGACTTCCCGCCGATGGTCACGTCAACGCAGAACACGCTGTGCACGCACAACCCGCTGGGGTCGAAGGGCGTGGGCGAGACCGGGGCCATCGGCTGCCCGCCCTCTGTCATCAACGCCGTGGTGGACGCGCTGCGCGATTACGGCGTGCGGCATCTGGACATGCCGGCGACGCCGCAGAAAATCTGGTCCATCATCCAAGCCAACCAGCCGCGCATGGCGGCCGAGTAGGAAACACGAGCATGTACGATTTCAATTACGTGAAGCCGTCCTCGATCCCCGAAGCCGTGCAAGCATTGGGCGCGGACATGGAGGCCAAGGCGCTGGCCGGCGGCCAGACCTTCATCCCGGTGCTGAAGCAGCGGCTCAACAAGCCGAGCGTGATCATTGATCTGTCGGAGCTGGGCCTCAAGGGCATCAAGGCGGACGACAAGACGGTGACGATCGGCGCGATGAGCACGCATCACCAGATCGAGTCCTCGCCCGACGTGCAGCGGCTGGTTCCGGGGTTGGCCAAGATGGCGTCCCTGATCGGCGACACCCAGGTGCGGCACCGCGGCACGATGGGCGGGTCGCTCGCCAACAACGACCCGTCCGCCTGCTACCCGGCGGCGGTGCTGGCGTTGGGCGCCACGATCCACACGGACCATCGCAGCATCGCGGCGGACGACTTCTTCCAAGGCATGTTCACCACGGCGCTGGAGCCGGGCGAGCTAATCACCGCCATCGAGTTCCCCCGCGCGGAGAAGTCGAACTACGAGAAGTTCCGCAACCCAGCGTCTCGCTACGCCATGGTCGGCGTGTTCGTCGCCAAGACCGCCGCAGGCGTGCGGGTGGCGATCACCGGGGCCGGGCAAAGCGGGGTGTTCCGCCACACCGCAATGGAGGAGGCGCTGTCGAAGGACTTCTCCCCCGAGGCGATCACGGGAATTACAACGCCGGCCGACGGGTTGAACGGCGACATCCACGCCAGTCCGGAGTATCGTGCCCACTTGATCGGCGTAATGGCACGCCGGGCCGTCGCGGCGGCCTGACCATCGGCAAGTTTGGGGCATGGGTTCCAGGGTGCGTCGGTGGCTGCATCGTGTTGGGAGTGTCGGCAGTTGGTCGTTGACCTGCATCTGCTGTGTAAGCAAGGACAGCGCAACAAGCGGGTCGGCCCGGAGCCGCCCCGGTATGAAACCGGCACCTGGCCGGTGACAGACGAGGTGGCCGAGGCGGCCATCGGTGGCCGCGTGTATCTGCATGCGGCACGTGCCGAGGAGGCGTATTACGGCGGAACGATCCAGGCTTGGCGTGCCGCCGTCGACGACCCCAAGCGGAAGTCGTTCGAGTACCTCGTGGACGGGCCGTTCCGCATCCGCTGTCCCGAGAAATGGGGGCAGGAAAAAGCCATCGTCCGGCGCTGACCCGGCGGCCCGGCAAACGCGCAGAAGGGATCCATGACAGCCGAACCGCTCTATTCGCTCGATGACCTCAAGACATTGCAGCAATGGGATACCCCCACGATCTGCAACGGCCTTGAGATCGTGGCACCGGAACGCCGGACGTTTGGCTTCACCCTGGAGCCGATGGTCGCCGTGGACCGCAAACTGCCGCCCATGGTTGGCGTCGCCCGCGTCGGCATGATCCGCGCGAAGGAAGCGCCCCGCGGTCCCGTCGCCAGCCGGCTGGACTGGTACGATTACGTGGCTGATGCGCAGTTCCCGACTGTGGTGGTGCTGCAGGACTTGGACGACCGGCCGGGCTACGGCGCATGGTGGGGCGAGGTGCATTCTACGGTGCACAAGGCGCTCGGCGCCATGGGCTGCGTGACCAACGGCTCGTTCCGCGACTGCGACATGTTTGCGCCGGGGTTCCAGATCATCGGCGGGCGGATCGGCCCCAGTCATGCCCACGTCCACATGGTGGACTTCGGCAAGCCGGTGAACGTTTTTGGCATGAACGTCGTACACGACGATGTCGTCCATGCGGACTTCCACGGCGCGGTCGTCATCCCGGCGGAGGCGGTGCGCAAGTTGCCGGACGCCATCGCCCTTTCAGCCCGGCGCGAGAAGGTCATCCTCGATGTTTGCGCCAGCGCCGATTTCAGCCCGGCGAAGCTGCGGGCGGCGGTGCAGCGGGCCGGGGAAATCCACTGACCCGGCCGCCGACGTCGCTACGCGCCGCCGGCATCATGCACCGGGATTGTAAATGTAAAGGTAAGTGCCGCCGGTCTGCGTCCCGGTGGTAATTTGAAAGCTGTGGGCTTGTTGCAGGGACAGGCCGGCGAAGGTTATGCTCGCGTCGATGCCGTTTCCGGTCCGGCCGGTGCCTCCGACGATGTTGGCCCGCAGCGTCGCGCCCTGCGATCCGGCAGCGCCGGCCAGCGCCGTGTCCCAGTTGTAGGTGCTCACCCCGCTGGCAAAGCCCCACAAGGTCGCGGCGTCGCCAGCATGGAAGTTGCGGACGGTGTTCCAGACCACGCCTGGCCTGCGCGCATCGGTGAAGAAGGTGTCTTGACCGGTCCCGCCGGTCAGGAAGTTTGATCCCAACCCGCCGTCCAGCACGTTCCGCCCTCTGGCGACCTGGATGGCGTCGTTGCCGCTCCCGGAATGGATGAACACGCTGGGCGCCTGCGTCGAGAGGACCACGTTGTCGGAGCCGGCATAGATATACTGGTTTTTGAGATAGCCGGGTCCGGAAGTCGGGGCGGGGTCCATGACGAGGCTGCCACGTTGGTTCGTCGTCGTGTCCACATAGGATACAACTGCAGCGGCCAGCGGCGTGTTTGTCCCCGGCGGAGTGCTGGACGTCGGGGTCCAGCCCAGGATATCCAGGACACGCAGGTCAGTGGCCGTGAGCTGCCCGGGCGATCCAGGCCCTCCGGGACCGAAGGCGTCGCCCTTGGTGCCGTCCCAATCGCCGAAGTCCTGGCCGTCAAACCTCCCGGCGCTGAAGGCGTTGTGGAACTTCGCGAGCAGGGCCGCACCATCCACCGAGAAATAGGCGGGCTGGCCGTCCGCGCCC
>CAXTUQ010000030.1:0-10994 GCA_964247405.1 uncultured Acetobacteraceae bacterium | reverse complement strand
GTCGCGCACTCCCGGCGACGAGTAGCGGAACAGGTCGAGCGGCCCCCAATTCCCCGCGCTCGTCAAGCCCAACCCGCCGATGCGCCCCAAAAGCCCTTCAGTCAACTCGTGTTCGATGACGCCCATGGCGTCCGCGCCGTAGGTCCATGGAAGCTTGCTGTTCAGGGTGACTGTGTCGTCGGTATCATTGCTTGCGGGGGCAAAGCCTAGTATTTGCGCCAGGCCGCCGGAAACGGCGAAGCCTGCTCCGTTGGTGGGATCGACGGACGGGAGCGAGGCTACGGCAGCGAAATCATCGGCAGTCGTCGCGTGCTTGGTGAGCGCCGCCTTAAAATCGGCAAAGCTGACCTGGAACACCGGGAAGCTATTGGAACCGGAGAAGCCATTGAGCGGCTTGAAGTCGAATGCGACGTGGAAAGTTATCGTGTCGGCAATTTTGCTTTGCATGTCAGCTTCGGCGGCCAGAACCGCATTGCGATACTGCTGATTCACCTCAGGCGTGAAGCTGTTGATGAAGGTGAGGCCTGACGGTGCTCCGCTCTCTATCGTGAAAGGAAATGCCCCTTGAAACAAGCTAACGTCCAAATCCGGATTTACAGTGCCATTGTCGGATATTGGCATATTATCTTGGCTGATGGCATGACGAGACATGCATTTTCTCCGGTTATACTAATATTTTGTTTTCATCTTACGACAAATGGCGAGTTCAAGTGTGAATGGTGTTTAATATGCAGTACTGCAGTCACACCGTTTACGCATTGAAAACTGATAAAATTACTTCAATTTTTTCAGTTAACATTGGTTTTAGACACGTTTACTTCATGCTATGTTCGACCTACATGATCATCAGCACATAAACATTTGCTATGCCGCGTTCGCCATTCAGCTATGTCCCGTTCATTCTTATGTTCTAATCGATACTTCTATCTCAAGAGTTGAGAAAAGCATACCCAATTTTTAGGACATTGCAGGAATTTTAGATTCGCAGCTCGGTGCTTCACGGGATGACCAAGCCAGGACGGAGAAAACTTTGTGCGCCCAACCACGACCGTGTGTGATGACCGCCGCGCAATCCGGCATCACCGCAGCCATGGTGGGTCGTCGCTTGACCAAGCCGGGTCGCGCGGCGGAGTATTGGCGGGTTCCAACAGGAGGCCCGCCATGAACATTGCTGCCCTGCCCGCATCACTGTCAGGCGTCTCGGACGCGGAGTGGAAGGTCCGCTGCGACTTGGCGGCCCTATACCGGCTCGTCGCGCATCACCGGATGACCGACCTAATCTACACCCATATCAGCGCGCGGCTGCCGGGGCCGGAGCACCACTTCCTGATCAACCAGTATGGCGTGATGTTTCATGAGATGCGCGCGTCGGACCTGGTGAAAATCGACTACGACGGCAACGTCGTCGATGACGCCCAGCAGTCGCGCCGGGTGAACGCGGCTGGGTTCTGCATTCATTCGGCGATCCACATGGCCCGGCATGACTTGGCTTGCGTCATCCACACCCACACCGCTGCCGGCATGGCGGTCGCGGCGCAGAAGCATGGCCTGCTGCCGATCAGCCAGCATGCGCTGAAGTTCTACGGGCACCTGGCCTACCACGGCTATGAGGGCATCGCGCGTGACCTGGACGAACGGGAACGGCTGGTGGCCGACCTCGGCGAGCACCGGGCGATGATCCTGCAGAACCACGGGCTGCTGGTTGCCGGACGCACCATCCCGGAGGCGTTCAACAACATCTATTACCTTGAGCGCGCCTGCCAGGCGCAGGTCGCGGCGCTGGCCGGTGGGGCCGAGCTGGTGACGCCGCCGGAGGCGGTGCGCCTGCACACGGCGGAGCAGTTCAACCGCGAAGGCAGCCTCGAGCATTACGAGATGATGTGGGAAAGCTGCCTGCGCCTCGTGGAGCATGACCGGCCCGACTACCGCTCCTGAGTGGCGGACCTCCTGCACATTGACGGGCTGCGCACGGTGTTCCGCAGTCCATCCGGCGACGTGCCGGCGGTGGACGGCGTCAGCCTGTCCGTGGCGCGCGGCAAGACGCTCGGCATCGTGGGCGAAAGCGGCTGCGGCAAGAGCATGTTGTCGCTGTCCGTCATGCGCCTGGTGCCGTCGCCGGGGCGGGTGGCGGCGGGCCGGGTCCTGTTCGACGGGCAGGACCTGTTGGCCTTGGCCCCTCGCGCCATGCGTGCCGTGCGCGGCAACCGGATCGGCATGATCTTCCAGGAGCCGATGACCAGCCTCAATCCGGTGTTCACCGTGGGCGACCAGATCACCGAGGCGATGCGCGCCCATGACCCCGGCGCGTCCAAGGCCGCGTTGCGTGCCCGGGGCGTCGCGGCGCTCGACCGGGTGCGCATTCCCGGCGCGGCACGTCGGTTCGACGACTACCCGCACCAGATGAGCGGCGGCATGCGGCAGCGGGTGATGATCGCCATGGCGCTGTCCTGCGACCCGGACCTGCTGATCGCCGACGAGCCGACAACGGCGCTGGACGTGACAGTGCAGGCGCAAATCCTCGATTTGCTGCGCGACCTGCAAGCGCAGTCTGGCATGGCGATCATCCTAATTACCCACGACCTCGGCGTGGTGGCGGAAATGGCGGACGAGGTGGCGGTGATGTACGCCGGCCGCGTCGTGGAGCGAGCCAGCGGCACGGCGATTTTCGACGACCCGCAGCACCCTTACACGCTGGGCCTGCTGGGCAGCATTCCCCGGATCGAGGAAACCCGGTCCCGCCTGCTGGCCATCGAGGGGGCGGTCCCGGCACCGTTCGCCTTGCCGGAGGGCTGCCGGTTCCACCCGCGCTGCGTGTTCGCCGCCCCCGCCTGCACCCGGGTCGATCCGCCGTTGCGCGGGCTGGGCGCCGACCATCAGGCCGCCTGCATCCGGGCGCCGGTCGAGGACTTGGCGGCGTGACGGAGGCGTTGATGGAGGTCGCGGGCCTCGCCAAGCACTACCCCATCCGCCGCGGGCTGGTGCTGTCGCGCACGACAGGACAGGTGCGGGCGGTGGACGGCCTGTCGTTCGAGCTGTTTCGCGGCGAGACGCTGGCGCTGGTGGGCGAAAGCGGCTGCGGCAAGAGCACGACGGCCCGGTTGGTCCTGCGGCTGATCGACCCCACCGCGGGCACGGTCCGGTTCGAGGGCGCGGACATCACCGGGCTGCGCGGCGACGCCATGCGCAAGCTGCGCCGCCGGATGCAGATCGTGTTCCAGGACCCCTTCGCCTCGCTCAACCCGCGCATGACGGTGGCCGAGATCCTGGAGGAGCCGCTGATCGTGCACGGCATCGGCGACGGCGCGGCGCGGCGGGCGCGGGTGGCCGAGCTGCTCGGCCTCGTGGGCCTCGCGCCGTATCACGCCGGGCGCTACCCGCATGAGTTCTCCGGCGGGCAGCGGCAGCGGATCGGCATCGCCCGGGCGCTCGCCGTGGAACCGGCGCTGGTGGTCTGCGACGAGCCGGTCAGCGCGCTCGACGTGTCGATCCAGGCGCAGGTGGTGAACTTGCTGAAGGATTTGCAAGTCCGGCTGGGGCTGTCCTACCTGTTCATCGCGCATGACCTGGCGGTGGTGAAGCACGTAGCGGACCGGGTGGCGGTGATGTATCTGGGCCGCATCGTCGAGATCGGGCCGAAGGACGCCGTGTTCGCCAACCCACGCCATCCCTACACGCGTGTCCTGCTGTCGGCGATCCCCCGCCCCGACCCGCACCGCAAGCTGGCGCGGTCCGCGGCCCAGGGCGACCCGGGCGGCGACATGCCCAGCCCGGCCAACGTCCCGCCCGGCTGCCGTTTCCACACCCGCTGCCCCTGCGCCATCGACCGCTGCCGCACCGAGGACCCCGCCTTGCACGACATCGAACCCGGCCACCTTTCGGCCTGTCATCTTGCGGAAGACCTGCCCGCCATGCCGGCGATGGAGGCGACGCAGGCCGCCGCCCCGGCAGCCGCGCGCCGCCTGGCGCTCTACGCCGACCGCCGGGCCGCCCAGCAGGCGGCGGGATGAGCGCCGCCATCGTCTCGCCCCGGCTGATGCTGGTGGGCGGCGGCGCCGTCCACGAGGTGGCAAGCGTGCTGGCCAAGTTCGGCCTGTCGCGTCCGCTGGTCGTCACCGATCCCTACATGGTCCGCTCCGGCCTGGTGCGCCGCTGCCTGGACCCGCTGGAGGCGGCCGGGCTTGCCGCCGCGGTGTTCAGCGACACCGTGCCGGAGCCGACGGACACCGTGATCGACGCCGGCGCGGCGCTGCTGCAGGCCGGGCTGTATGACTGCCTGATCGGCTTCGGCGGCGGGTCGCCCATCGACACGGCGAAGGCGATGTCCATCCTGGCGCATGGGCGGGCGAGCGGCGCTGGGTCGCACATGCGGGACTTCAAGGTGCCGGTGCAGGCGGACGCGGCCGGGCTGCCGGTCATCGCCGTCCCGACCACGGCCGGCACCGGCAGCGAGGCGACGCGGTTCACCGTGATCACCGACACCGAGCGCGGCGAGAAGATGCTGATCGCTGGCCTGGGCGCGCTGCCGCTGGCGGCGGTGGTGGATTACGAGCTGACCTTCACCGTGCCGAAACGCATCACCGCCGACACCGGGGTGGACAGCCTGACCCACGCGCTGGGCGAACCCGTATTCGGACACGCAGGCGCTGGCGGCGATGGCGCTGATCGGCGCCAACCTGCGGACTGCCTATGCGGAGCCGGACAACGCCGCGGCGCGGGAGGCGATGATGCTGGGGGCGATGCAGGCTGGGATCGCGTTCTGCAACAGTTCAGTGGCGCTGGTGCATGGCATGTCGCGGCCGATTGGGGCGGCGTTCCATGTGCCGCATGGCCTGTCCAACGCCATGTTGCTGCCGGCGGTCACGCGGTTCGGGTTGGAGGCGGCACAGGCTCGGTATGCCGAGGCGGCGCGGCGGATTGGGTTTGCGTCACCGGGCGATTCTGATGCGACGGCGGCGGAGAAGCTGGCGGACGGCCTCGCGCAGTTGAACCGCGACCTCGACGTGCCGACGCCTGGCGAGTTCGGCATCGACAAGGCGGCATGGGACGCGCGGCTGGAGGTGATGGCGGAGCAGGCTTTGGCGTCTGGCAGCCCGGCCAACAACCCAAGGGTGCCGAGCAAGGCGGAGATCGTGGCGCTGTATCACGTGGTGTGGTCGGGGAACCAGCGGCACTCGATAGAGCGGGAAAACTGAGACTCTACATGTTGTGAGCCGAGATGATACATGGTTTCACAGAATTGCAATCTATCGGCAACGGTGCCGCCTCAACAAAGGTCAGGGTTTAATTACATCTAGTTTATTGATTTGAATAATTTGAGAAGTGGGAAATACTTCTACTTGCGAAAACATCGGAATGCGACCAGCGCTTTCCATGCTAGGATTTATGAAGATTGAAGGATTACATGATTTAGGAGCCATGTTGTCGGTCGTTCTGATTATGATTTCGCTACCAGATTTTATTATGAGGCATCCAGTTTTTATTTTAGCCACGGTTTCTTGTGTTCCTGGCTGCATAGTTTTGATTGTCACAGAAATGGGTATCCCACCTCCAATTCCGAGAACGCGTAGCGCGAGACCTCCAGCATAAGCTGGCGCGTAAATTATGAACATAAACGCTAGAAAAAGAAATGCAAATGGCACTCTTATAATCATGACACGCACATGCGTGAGAAAAAAGTAGAGAAAAAACATCAAAACTAAAAACCAAAATGAAAAGGTGGACTCCTTTATGTGGGCGAACTGGGTAGTCTGATTTCTGATTGAGTCCACAACTTGAAAAACTCCAAATATCCAAATCATAGCCATAAAGGCCCTTGATAATCCACCTTGTATAATTCTGAGGGTGGCTAGTTTCTGAAATTTTCTGGACAAATACGTGCTCTGGTGTTTCGGTAGTTTTTTGAAATGTTTATACCTGAGAAGGCTGGTGAGAATTCCAACGGTCGCAAATAGTAAAAGTGAAACCAGCCACGGCCTAATTGAGAAATCGAGTAAGCTGCCTAACGCGAGGTTTACAAAAAGGAACAGGCTTGGACCATGGAAAACAATGAAGTTGTTATTGTTTGACCTTCGATTTAGAATACCACTATATTGGCTCAGAAAATTTTTTATGCTAAACTTGGCGGCTGATCCCTTTGTCTTTATTAAAAGTCGCGTTTTTCGATTTACCCGGCATGTATACACTGGAGCATACACAAATACACAAAGAAAGAACGTCATAAACATGTAGCTCGCTACCACCAACAACAACGTTAACACCGTAGAGGAGTCCGGCGTTAGCATCGGAGAGCCTGTAGAACTAAGATAAGCAACAAGTAAGAATAGGCCTAGTGGACCAGAGAACAATGTAGAAAACTTGATCAAGTCTATTAGAAAATTTAGCCATGTTTTCAGGCTTTCTTTTTGTTCGGCTAAGTTTGTCCAAGCGTTCACTGAAATATATCTAACGATAGAGCAGTGCATGCATCCGGACTAAACCTTCCGCCCCGCCACCACCGGCACCGCCTGCGCATCCCGCCGCAGCCGGTTCTCCCCCAGCAGCAGCAAAATCGGCGCCGCGATGAAGATCGACGACGAGGTGCCGACCACAATCCCAAACAGCATCATCAACGCGAACCCCGACAACGACGCCCCCCCGAACAGCGCCAAGGGCAGGCTCGCCAGGAACACCGTCATCGACGTGCCGAGCGTCCGGTTCAGCGTCTCGTTGATCGACAGGTCGATGAGCTGGCGGAGCGGCATCGTCTTGTACTTGCGCAGGTTCTCGCGCATCCGGTCATACACGACCACCTTGTCGTTGGTGGAGTAGCCGATCACGGTCAGGATCGCCGCCACCATCACCAGATCGAACTCGATCCGGGTCACGCACAGGAAGCCGATGGCCTTGGTCACGTCGAGGATCAGGGTCACGACCGCGCCCACGGCGAACTGCCACTCGAAGCGGAACCAGATGTAAACCAGGATCATCAGCAGGCTGATGCCGAGCGCCAGCATGCCGTTGCGGAACAGCTCGGAGGACACGGCGGCGCCGACCGCGTCGGTGCGGACGATGCGGCTGCCGGGCTGCGCCTCGTCGAGCGCCTGGCGCACGCGGGTCACGGTCGCCTGAGTGGATTTCTCGTCGCCCTGGGGGTCCATGCGGATGATGACCTGATCAGGCCCGCCGAAGCGTTGCAGCCCGGCCTGCGGCACCTGCGCCGTGGCGAGCGCCGAGCGGATCTTGCCGAAGTCGGCCGGGCCGGGGGTGCGGACCTCCATCACCACGCCGCCGCGGAAGTCGATGCCGAGGTGCAGGCCCGGGTAGAAGAACAGCCCAAGCGAAAGCAGCGACAGCACGGCCGAGGTGGCGAGGCCGACGTAGCGCCCGCGCATAAACTGGATCTTGGTGTGGTCCGGAACCAGCCGGAACAGCGGGCGGAGGAACATCGGGGCTACACCGGCAACAAAGCGGGTTTGGTGGACACGTACCAGCGCACCGTCAGCATTCGGGCGAACAGGGTCGCGGTGAACAGTGTGGTGACGATGCCGACCGTGATGGTCACGGCGAAGCCGCGCACCGGGCCGGAACCGAACACGAACAGCATGACGTGCGCCAGGAACGCGGTCGCGTTGCTGTCGATGATGGTGCTGTAGGCGCGGCGGAACCCGGTTTCCAGCGCGTTGAGCGGGGTGCGGCCGTTATGCACCTCCTCCCGCACCCGCTCGTTGATCAGGATGTTGGCATCCACCGCGACCCCGAGCGTCAGCAGGATGCCCGCCATGCCGGGCAAGGTCAGCGTCGCGCCAAGCAGCGACAGCAGCCCGATCTGCAGCACCAGGTTGACCAGGAGTGCGATGTTGGCGTACCAGCCGAACAGCCCGTAGTACACCGCCATGTAGGCGATCACCAGCAGGAAGCCGACCGCGAGCGCGATGGCGCCGTTGCGGATGCTGTCGGCGCCAAGCTCCGGCCCGACGCTGCGCTCCTCGACCACGGTGAGCGGGGCGGGCAGGGCGCCGGCGCGGAGCAGCACCGCGAGGTCCTGGGCGCTGCGGGCGTTGAAGTTGCCGCTGATCTGGCCGCGCCCGCCGGTGATCGGGGTCTGGATCACCGGGGCGCTGATCACCTTGTCGTCCAGCACGATGGCGAAGCGGCGGCCGACGTTGGCGTTGGTCACGTCGCCGAAGCGCCGGGCGCCGACGCTGTCAAAGGTGAAGTTCACCACCCAGCGGCCGTTCTGGCTGTCCTGGCCCGGGCGCGCGTCGGTCAGGCTGGCCCCGTCCACCTCGACCCGGCGGCGCACCGGCTCCTTGACGTTGGGCTGGCCCTCCATCGGCAGGAAGTCCACGCCGGGCGGCGGCGCCGCGCCGAGGTTCGCCGTCTCGTCCAGCAAACGGAACGTCATGCGCGCGGTGCGGCCGAGCAGTTCCTTGATGCGGTTCGGGTCCTCGACGCCGGGCAATTGCACGACGATCCGGTCTGCGCCCTGCCGGGTGATGACGGGATCGAGCACGCCGGTTTCGTCGATGCGGCGGCGGATGATCTCGATGGATTGCAGGACGGCGGAGTTGGCACGGTCCCTGAGTGCAGTGGGGGACAAGGACAGCGCGACATCATTGTCCTGGACGGTCACGTCGTACTCGGCTGGCCCGGCAGACGTTGCAGCCTCCCGCAACAGGCGCACCGCCTCGTCCTGCTGCGGGCCTGGGTTGATGCGGATCAGCACACGGTTCTGCGCCGGCTGCGCCTGCGGCGGTTGGAAGGCCGTCACCTTGCCGCGCAAAGCTATGCGAGCGCCATCCGCCATGCTGTCCAGCCGCTCGCGCACCACCGCGGCCATATCGACCTCCAGCAGCAGGTAGCTGCCGCCGCGCAGGTCGAGGCCCAGGTGCACCTGCTGCCACGGCAGCCAGCTTGCCGGCGCCGGCAGCAGGTTCGGCAGGCAGAGCAGCGCGCCCAGGACACAGACGCCGAGGATCAGCGCGATCTTGAGGCGGCTGAAGTACATCATGGCAGGCGCAGTCCCCCGGATGCGAAGGCCCCGGGTATGCCGAGGTCCCCTGGCGGACGCAAGCCTGCGCCTTGGCTGCATGGGGCCGGGGCTGCTACAGCGGGGCATGATCCAGCATCCCTTACGCATCGGCGTCGCCGGCGCCGGGCATTTCGGGCGGTTCCACGCGCTGAAGGTCGCCGGCAGCCGTCGTGCCGTGCTGGCGGGCCTGTTCGACCTGGACCACGCCCGCGCCGCCACCGTGGGGCGAGAGGCCGGGGGTGCTGCGGCGATGCCATGGGCCGAGCTGCTGTCGGCCTGCGACGCCGTGATCGTGGCGGCGCCGGCCGAGGCGCACTTCGCGTTGGCGACGCAGGCGTTGGAGGCCGGGCGGCACGTGCTGATCGAGAAGCCGATGGCCGCCACCTTGGCGCAGGCCGACGCGCTGGCGGCGCTGGGCCGGGACCGCCGGCTGGTGCTGCAAGTCGGGCACCTGCTGCGCTATTCGGCGGAGCACCGCGCCATCTCCGCCCGGATCACCCGGCCGCTGTACATCGAGGCGGCGCGGATCGCCCCCTACAAGCCGCGCGGCACCGATGTGTCGGTGATCCTCGACCTGATGATCCACGACCTCGACCTCGTGCTGGCCCTGGTGGACAGCCCGATCAGCAGCGTGGACGCGGTGGGCGCCGCGGTGTCCAGCCCGCTTGAGGACATCGCCAACGCCCGGGTGCGGTTCGAGAACGGCTGCGTCGCCACGATCACCGCAAGCCGCATCTCGCTCAAGACCGAGCGCAAGATGCGGCTGTTCTCCCAGGAGGGCTATCTTTCGGCGGACTTCGTGGCGCGCAAGCTGGTGATGATCGGCCGGGAGCGCGGCCTGCCCTTGCCCGGCACCGGCGGCTACCGGCGGGAGGAGGTCAACTGGACCGAGGGCGACGCCATGGCGGCGGAGCATGAGGCGCTCGGCGCCGCATGCCTCGACAGCGCGCCGGTGGTGGTGGATGCCGCCGCCGGGCGCCGCGCGCTATCGGCGGCGCTGGACGTGGCCGAAAGCATGGAAGCGTCACGCCGCCGGGCGCTGGCGTCCGGCCTGATCCATGACGTCCAGAACCTCGCGGGCGGCGGCTTCTGACGGCAGGCCTTCGGGGGGGCGCAGGCTGTCCAGGATGCCGGGAAAAGCTTCCCGCTGCGCCGTGGCCGCGGCGCCGCCCCGCAACAGGTCGAGCGCGTGGCGGCTCAGCGTCTCGGCCGTGCAGTCCTGTTGCAACAGCTCCGGCACCACGGCGCGGCCGGCCAGCAGGTTGAGCATGGCGACAAAGGGCACGCGGATCATGCGCCGGGCCATGGCGGCGGACATCGGGTTGACCCGGTAGGTCACGGCCATCGGCACCCCGGCCAGCGCCAGTTCCAGCGTCGAGGTGCCGGACTTGGTGAGCGCGGCCGAGGCGGCGGCATAGGCGTCGTGCTTGTCGGCCAGCTCCGTCACGATCAGCGGGGGGATCGGCCAGGCTGCGGCGGCGCGGCGCACCACGTCGGCCACGGCGGGCGACACCGGGAGCACCGGGCGCAGCGCCGGCTCATGCAGCATCAGGCGCTTCAGCGTCGCGCCGAACACCGGGAGCAGGCGCGGCGCCTCCGACCGGCGGCTGCCGGGCATCAGGATCAGCACCGGCTGCCTCGGGTCCAGGCCGTGCGCCTGCCGGAACCGGATGC
The DNA here is from genome assembly GCA_964247405.1 of uncultured Acetobacteraceae bacterium. GTDB lineage: Bacteria > Pseudomonadota > Alphaproteobacteria > Acetobacterales > Acetobacteraceae > CAHJXG01. The sequence continues at coordinate 310 of CAXTUQ010000030.1, read as the reverse complement.
CGTCGCCCTGGCCGGCCCCGGACTCCAGCACGGGATGGCCGACAAAGGTGGCGGGAAGGTTGTGCTGGGCGAACCAGGCCGGCTCGAACGGCAGGAGGCACAGCAGCTTGTCCCACAGGCCCGGGTAGTGCCGCACCCGGTGCGCGCGCCAGGCCCAGACCTGCGGGGCGACGTAGTGCACGCGCGGAATGCCGAGCTTCGCCGCGGCCGCCTGGTACCACAAGCGCATCTCCAACCCGCCCGCGGACATCCGCCCCTTCCTGCAGGAAGTGCGCGAGTTCGCCCGCGGTCCCTACGCCCTGGCGCTCGC